>DATMVH010000087.1:0-2095 GCA_035563395.1 Solirubrobacteraceae bacterium | reverse complement strand
GCCCCTGCCGCCGGCGCTCGGGGCGCCGGCGTAGGCGGTGGAGTGCGAGCAGCGCACGCCGCCGGGCGTGCCGCCCGAGCCCGCCGTCTGACATCCTCCGCTCATGGTGGACCGAGCGGCGTCCGAGCGCCTCGCGCGCGCCCTCGCCGACGAGCTCGCACACACCGCGGAGCAGTCGGTGCTCGACCAGATCCGCGCCCTGCGGCGCAACGAGCCGTGGGGCTCCTACAACGCGACGGCCCTCGCCGCGAGCGACGCGTGGCGCGACCTCGTGTGGCGCGCGCTCGAGGTCGCCGAGCTCGCGGAGCGATGAATTCTGCATGACTCGCGGACCGACGACCTTCGGCATCATCGGCAGCGGGTGGCGCTCGGCGTTCTTCCTCCGCCTCGCCGCGTCGGCGCCGGACCGGCTCCGCGCGACCGGCGTGGTGACGCGGTCCGCCGAGCGCGGTGCGGAAGTGAGCGCGCGGTGGGACGTGCCCACCTTCCGCTCCCCCGCGGCGCTCCTCGCGGCCGAGGCTCCGGACTTCGTCATCGTCTCGGTGCCCTGGGCCGTCACGCCGGACGCCACGCGCGAGGTCGTGGCCCTCGGGGCGCGCGTGCTCGCCGAGACTCCGCCGGCCCCCGATCTGCCGGGGCTTCGCGCCCTCTGGGCCGACGTCGGGGCCAGCGGACTCGTGCAGGTCGCCGAGCAGTACCTCCTGATGCCGGGGCACGCGGCGCGGCTCGCCGTCGTCCGGGCGGGGATCATCGGCGAGCCGACGTCGGTGCATATCTCCTCGACCCATCTCTACCACGCCGTGTCGATCATCCGCGGGATGCTCGGCGTCGGCTTCGAGCCCGCCGTGGTGTCGGCCCGCTCCTTCACCGCCCCGCTCGCCGATCCCCTCAACTTCGACGGCTGGAGCGGGGACAGCACGCCGAAGGACATGGCGACGACCCTCGCCACCCTCGACTTCGGCGGCCGCGTGGGGCTCTACGACTTCACCGACAACCAGTGGTGGAACCCGCTGCGGACGCGGCGCATCGTCGTCCGCGGGTCCAACGGCGAGCTCGTCGACGATCGCCTCGTCCGCCTGGTGGATCCGACGACTCCGGTCGAGTCCCGCCTCCTGCGGCGCCAGACGGGCATCGACCTCAATCTCGAGGGATTCGACCTCGACCACGTGAGCGTGGACGGGCGCGTGGTGTACCGCAACCCGTTCCTCGGCTCGCGATTCTCCGAGGACGACATCGGCGTCGCGACACTGCTGGAGCAGACGGGCGCGTGGGCGCGGGGAGACGGACCTGAGCCCTACCCGCTTTCCGAAGGCTTGCAGGATCACCTCATCAGCGTCGCGATCGGGGAGTCCCTGGCGACCGGCCGCGACGTGACGACGACGACCGAGGCCTGGGCCCATCGACGCTCGGACGCCTCCGTTTCCCGTACCGAGCAGCACCGCGCCTGGTCGTAACGAGGCGCTTTGCCGTCCGGTGAGAAGTCAACGCTGGCGTGTGAGGTCGCGGTGGACATCCATCGTCCCCTCTAGGGGAAGATCGATGTATGCCGGGCACGTCAGAAAGTGGCGACAACACCCCCACCGTGACGTCGTTCGATCGCGTCGTCCTGGCCCGCAGGGTCCGCGACTGCGGGCCCCAGACGCGGCAGCCGACGTGGGAGCAGATCGCTGAGCGCGTCGGGAAGCCGGTGCGCACCTGCTGGCTGCCGGCGCACCTCGGGGCGCTGTCGCTGCAGCGACAGTTCCACGAACTGCTCAGGAAGGTCGCCGAGATCGGCGAGGAGCACGGGATGAGCGACGCGTTCGTCCGGGATGTGATGGCGGTGCACGACCGGGCGCCGCAGCTGGCGAGCGAGCGCCGCGGCGGGGCTCCAAGGCCAAGCACCAGCTGAGAAGCTACCCAGCGTGACTTCCCGCGCGGATAGCAGCGCCAGGATCGCCGCGAGGTGTCGGCCGCTGTCGGCGCCGCCTGAATACTCACCCCTGCGCGCCGGTTGAAATCTCACCCCGTGGGCGCGGTGCGCGCGGTGTCCGGGCGGGGGCTGAGCCTGGCTTGGTGGTCGAGTCAGGGGGAGGTCGGTGGTCGGGGTGGAGCA
>DATMVH010000086.1:0-4114 GCA_035563395.1 Solirubrobacteraceae bacterium | reverse complement strand
GAACGCTCGACGGGGGCGACGTGCTGCAGGTCGGGCGCACGGTCTACGTCGCCCGCGGCGAGCGCACGAACGGCGCGGGCATCCGCCAGCTCCGCGCGCACCTCGCACCGCTCGGCCGCACGGTCGTGCCGGTGCCGCTGCGGCGCGTGCTCCACCTCAAGTCGGCGGTGACCGCGCTTCCCGACGGGACGCTCGTCACGGCGGACCCGGCGCTCCTCGACACGTCGCCGCTCCCCACGCTGCGGCGCGTGCCGGAGGAGGAGGGCGCGCACGTCCTGCCCGTGGGCGGCGGCACGCTGGTCATGGGCGCGTCGGCGCCGCGCTCGGCCGAGCTGTTCGACGACTGGGGCTTCGACGTGATCGCCGTCGACATCGGCGAGTTCGAGAAGATGGAGGGCTGCGTGACCTGCCTCTCCGTCCTCGTCGGCGGCTGAATCACCGGGGACCGTTGCGGATGGCCGAGTCGGCCATCGCGACGAGGATGCGCCGCTCCGTCCGCTGCGTCCCGACGTTCGCCTGGATCCCGTAGGTCGCGCCGCGCTCGCGCCACTCGATCCGCGGCGGCGCGCAGGAGGCGCCGCAGCTCAGCGGCGTGAAGCGGCCGATGCGGCCGCGGGCGAGCCGGACGCGCTCCGCGCCCGACGGCCCCGGGCCGCCGCGCCGGCCGGTGAACGACGCGATGAAGCACGCCGTCGCGCCGCCGCAGTTCGGGACCGCCGCGATCTGCAGGCCCCAGCGCCGCGTGCCGCCGAACCCGGACGGCACGTGGCGCTCGTGCTCGGACGGCATCCGCTGGGGAAGCAGCACGGGGACGTCGGTGCGGGCCGTGACGTTCGGCAGCTCGTCGGCGAACAGGGCGGGGAGGTCCACGTCGACGGACGCGCCGGCGAGGGCGGCGCTCAAGGCGAGGGCGGCGAGCATCGGCGGCAGCCTAGTGCGAGTGACGCCGCGGACCGGCCGGCGTCGTACTGTTGAACGCCCGTGTTCCGAGAAGGAGACTCGAGATGCCCGATGCCGTGATCGTGGACGCCGTGCGCACGCCGATCGGGCGCGCCTCGAAGGGGTCCCTGAAGGACGTCCGCGCGGACGACCTCGCCGCGGTGCCGCTGCGCGCGCTCGTCGAGCGCAACCCGGGGGTCGACTTCGCGCGCACGGACGACGTGATGATGGGCTGCGCCTTCCCGCACGGGGAGCAGGGCTACAACGTCGCCCGCAACGCGACGCTGCTCGCCGGCATCGACCATCACGTGCCGGCCACGACCGTCAACCGCTTCTGCGCCTCGTCCCTGCAGACGCTGCGGATGGCTTTCCACGCGATCGTCGCGGGCGAGGGCGACCAGTACGTCGCCGCCGGCGTCGAGGCCATCTCGCGCTTCCCGCCGTATCCGCCGTTCGACCCGCACGCCGGGCTCAGCGGCGGCGAGAGCGCGCCGTACGACGTCTACCTCCCGATGGGCATGACGGCGGAGAACGTCGCGGAGCGCTGTCACGTCACGCGGGAGGCCCAGGACGAGTGGGCCGCGCTGTCGCAGAAGCGCGCGGTGGCCGCGCGCGACTCGGGACACTTCGACCGCGAGATCGTGCCGGTCACGCTGGCCGACGGGACGGAGGTGAGGCGCGACGACGGCCCGCGGCCCGGCACCACCGTCGAGGTGCTGTCCGCGCTGAAGCCCGCGTTCAAGCCGGACGGCACCGTGACCGCCGGGAACGCGTGCCCGCTCAACGACGGCGCCGCCGCGGTGCTGGTGATGTCGGACGAGCGCGCGAGGGAGCTCGGCCTGCGGCCCCGCGCGCGGATCGTCGCCTCCTCCGTCGCGGGCATCCGGCCGGAGATCATGGGCCTCGGGCCGATCCCGGCGGTCGCCGCCGTGCTGGAGCAGGCCGGCATGACCGTGGCGGACATCGACGTGCTCGAGCTCAACGAGGCGTTCGCCGCGCAGGTGGTCCCGTGCCGGGACGAGTGGGGCATCGACCCGGAGAAGCTGAACCCGTTCGGCGGCGCGATCGCGCTCGGCCACCCGTACGGGATGACCGGCGCGCGGATCATGACCACGCTGCTGAACGGCCTCGAGGCGCTCGACGGCACGATCGGGCTGGAGACGATGTGCGTCGGCGGCGGGATGGGGCAGGCGATGATCGTGGAGCGGCTGCGCTGAGCGCGAGCGGCGGGACGCCCACGCGAAGCGGGCGTCCGACGCCGTTGCGCGGCCTTGATCAGCGCCGCCGCTTGCGATTCCCGGGGATCCGCTCGGCGAGGTCGCCGAGCGGCTCCACCGAGTCGCGCATGTCCTCGAGCTTCGGGTCGATCGTCTCGATCTGCTTGTGCAGATCGGCCACCATCGGCTCGAGCTCGTCGACGGACTCCCGCACGGACACCATGCTGTGCTCCAACGGCTCGATCCCCCGGCGGATCGGCTCGAGGTTCTGGATCGGCGCCATCTCCTCGGCCAGCCCGTCGAGCTTGCCGGGAAGCGGCTCGACCGCGGCCCGCACGCCCGCGAGCTCGCCTTCGAGCTCCTCGATCTTCGCCGGCAGCGCCTCGGCCGCCCGCCGCGTACCGACGATCTCCTGCTCCACGCGACCCATCTGGGCCGACAGCGGCGTCACGGCCTCGCGCGTCCCGGCGAGATGCTCGTCGAGGCCGCCGATCTGCCCCGCAAGCGGGCCGACCGCCTCGCGCGTGCTCGCGAGCTCTCGCTCGAGACCGGCGATCTGGCGCGACAGGGGAGCCACGGCCTCACGCACGGCGACCAGCTCACCGCCCATGCTTCCCACGCCCTGCCGCATGGCGGCGAGGTCGCTTTCGAGCCTTTCGACCCGCGCGCGGATGTCGTCCTCCACATCGAGGTAGCGGCGCACGATGTGCGCGATGTCGTGGAGGTCGTCCAGCGCGCGCTTGACCATCGCGGGCGGGAGGGTGAGGACGTCGAACGGGTTCACGGGAGGATGGTTCCCTGCGCGCTGCGAGCGCACGCGTGCCGCGCGCGCCAGGACGGCGTGGCGCCCGCGGGCGTACGCCCGGCCGGCGCCCCTGCGTCACAGGCTGCGTGCGTCCGAGGAGGAGCGCGCAGAGCGGTGATCCCACCGGTACGAAGGCTCGAGCGCCACGCGCGCCTCGCGCCGGCGGCGGGCTTGTGCCTCGTCCAGCGCGCGTGTCACGTCGCGTCGCAGCTCCGCCATCATGGCGCGATTGCGCTCCGCCTGCTCGACCGCGATCCGGCGCCGCTCGCGCAGGCCCTCGACCTCTGCTCTCGTCGGCATGGCCTGCAGGCACCCCGATGCGCACCTCGCGACACCCGCTCCGGCAGATCGCTGACGTCGTACGGTGTCCTGCTGTGACGCGCGACACCGCTGCGACGCCCGTCAGGCTGCTCTTCGTCTGCATGGGCAACATCTGCCGCTCGCCGACCGCCGAGGCGGTCATGCGCTCGCTGCTGCGCGAGCAGGGGCTCGAGGAGGCCGTCGAGGTCGACAGCGCCGGGACGGGGGACTGGCACGCCGGCCATCCGCCCGATCCGCGCGCCACGGCGGCGGCGCGGGCGCGTGGCGTGACGCTCGCCGGCGCCGCGCGGGTGGTGGCGCCGCGCGACTTCGAGGACTACGACCTCATCCTCGCCGCCGATCGCCGCAACCTCAGCGATCTGCGCGCCACGGCGCCGGCCGGCGCGCGGGCGCGGCTGCACCTCCTGCGGGAGTTCGACCCGGCGTCCGAGGGCGCGCCGGACCTGGACGTGCCGGACCCCTACTACGGCGGCGACGACGGCTTCGAGCACGTGCTCGACCTGGTCGAGGCGGCGTGCCGCGGGCTGCTCGACGCGCTGCGCGCCGACGGCCGCTTGTGATCCCGGAGGCCGCCGCCCGGGCGATCGGCAGCCCGCTCGAGGTCGCGCGCCGGGTCGCCGGCGGAGACATCAACGACGCGTGGCTGGTCGAGCTGCGCGACGGCACGCGCGCGTTCGTGAAGTCGCGCGCCGGGGCGACGCCGGGCGAGTACGCGACGGAGGCGGCCGGCCTGCGCTGGCTCGGCGAGGTCGAGGGCGGGGTGCACGTGCCGGAGGTGCTCGGCGTCGACCGGGAGTGCCTGGTGATCGCCTGGGTCGAGCCGGGCAAGAAC
>DATMVH010000085.1:0-2054 GCA_035563395.1 Solirubrobacteraceae bacterium | reverse complement strand
CGAGCGCGCCGGCGGGCTGGCGTGGGAGTACTACTTCGCGTTCGGCGGCGGGCAGCCGCCGTGGGTCAGCGGGCTCGCCCAGGGCACCGCCCTGCAGGCGCTGGCGCGCGTGGCCACGCGGCTCGGCCGGCAGGGCGACGTCTTCCCCGTCGCCGCGCGCGGCCTCGGCATCTTCGAGGCGCCGCCGCCCGCCGGCGTGCGGGTGGCGACGGAGCGCGGCGCCCACTACGCGCAGTACTCCTTCGATCCCGGGCTCTTTGTCCTCAACGGCTTCGTCCAGTCCCTGGTCGGCCTGTTCGACTACGCGCAGCTCACGGGCGACGAGCGCGGCCGCGCCCTGTTCGCCGCGGGCGACGCGGAGGCGCGCGTCGAGGTGCCGCTGTTCGACACGGGCGCGTGGTCGCTCTACGCGCGCGGGACGACGGCGCGCGAATCCGACATGCACTACCACGTGCTGCTGCGCGACTTCATGAACTCGCTGTGCGGGCGCACCGCCGAGCCGGTGTACTGCGTCGCCGCGACGCACTTCACGTCGTACCTGACCCAGCCGCCCACGCTCGCGCTGCGCACCACGCAGGTGCGCGCGCGCTCGTCCACGCCGATCGCCTTCGACCTCTCCAAGCTGTCGAGCGTGGGGATGACGATCACCCGCGCCGACGGCCGCCGCCTCTACTCGCGCGCGCCCGTGGTCCTCTCCTACGGCCGCAGGACGCTCTGGTGGCCGGTGCCGCGCCGGCCCGGCTTCTACACCGTGCGGCTGGGCGCGCGCGACCTCGCGGGCAACGAGGCGGTCGTCGACGGGACGGTGGAGGTGCTGCCGGCGCGGCGTCCGGCCGCTCGCCGCTGACCGCGTAGGCTGCGGGACCCTGATGGTCCCGCGGACGATCCTCTACACCGGCAAGGGCGGCGTCGGCAAGACCTCGGCGGCTGCCGCCACCGCGCGCCGCTGCGCCGCCGAGGGCCGGCGCACGGTGGTGCTCTCCACGGACCCGGCGCACTCGCTCGCCGACGTGCTGGAGGCGGAGGTGGGGTCGCAGCCGACGGCGGTGGGCGAGGGGCTGTGGGCCCAGCAGGTGTCCGCGCAGGAGGAGATGGAGCGCCACTGGTCGGCCGTGCGCGCGTGGCTCGCGCAGGTGCTCGTCGACCGGGGCGTCGACCGGATCGCCGCGGAGGAGCTGACCGTGCCGCCCGGCGGGGACGAGCTGTTCAGCCTGCTCGAGCTCAAGCGCCACGTCACGGACGGCGACTGGGACGCGATCGTGGTCGACTGCGCGCCGACGGGCGAGACGCTGCGGCTGCTGTCGTTCCCGGAGGCGACGCGCTGGTGGCTCGGGAAGCTGCTCGGGCGCGAGGGCCAGACGCTGGCGGCCGCGCGCCCGCTCGCGCGCGCGCTGTTCGACCTCTCGCTGCCGGACGAGGCGTCGCTCGGCGAGCTGCGGCGGCTCGCCGAGAACCTCGCGGCGCTGCACGACCTGCTGCGCGACCGCGCGTCGGTGTCCGTCCGGCTCGTCATGACGCCGGACCGCGTCGTGGTCGCGGAGTCCATGCGGACGTTCACGTACCTGAGCCTCTACGGCTACCTGACCGACGCGGTCGTGGTCAACCGCGTGTTCCCCGACGCGCTCGACGGCGGCTACTTCGGCGCGTGGCGCGAGCGCCAGCAGGAGGAGCTCGCGCGCGTCGTCGCGGGCTTCGCGCCCGTGCCCGTGCTGCAGGCGCCGTACTTCGAGACCGAGGTCGCCGGCGCCGCGATGCTCGACCGCCTCGCCGAGGCGATGTTCGGGGACCGCGACGCGGCCGCCGTGCTGCACGAGGACCTCGCGCGGGACTTCGAGCTCGACCCGGACGAGGGCGGCGGGCGGCTGCGCCTGGCGGTGCCGTTCGCGCGCCGGGGCGACGTGTCGCTGAAGCGCATCGGGGACGAGCTGATCGTCCGCGTGGACGGGCGCCAGCGGACCGTGGTGCTTCCCGCGGCGTTCGCGGGGCTGCGGCCGGACGGCGCGGCGCTCGACGGCGGCGCCCTGGTGGTGCGCTTTGCCCGCTGAGCCGGGGCC
>DATMVH010000084.1:0-3733 GCA_035563395.1 Solirubrobacteraceae bacterium | reverse complement strand
CCTGCGGGACGTCGCGGTGCGGGTCGGGATGGTCGTACATCAGGCGCTCCCGACCGCCCAGATGCCTTGCGCGTCCTCGCGCAGCCGCACGCGCGGCAGCGGCCGCGGCGGCGGCCCCGAGAGCACCTCGCCGGTGGCGGGGGAGAACACGCCGTCGTGGCACGGGCACTCGAGCCGGTTGTCCTCCGCGCGCCACAGCACCGCGCACGCGAGGTGCGTGCAGATGGACGAGTAGGCGACGAGCCGGCCGTTCTCGAGGCGGATGGCGATCGCACGGTCGTCCTCGGTCGGGTAGGCGAAGCTCACGGCGGCGCCGGGCTCCAGGCGGTCGGCGATCTTCAGCGGCGCCGCCGTGCCCTCGCCGTGGCGCGGGAAGAGGCCCGCCTTGATCGCCGCGGCCGCCGCCAGCAGCCCGCCGGAAAGGGTCACGAGGAGGCGCAGGTAGTCGCGGCGCGTGACCGGCGCGTCCGCGCGGATGCGCTCGAGCAGCGCGCGCGTCCCCGCCTCGTCGCGCGCCCGGCCGGCCTGATCGCGCCGCGTCGTCCCGGTCGCCACCTACAGGCCTCCCGGCACCGACCCGCCGTAGTGGAGCGGCACGACGACGGCCGACCCGGTCCGGACCTCCTGGTCGCCGAACGTGAACGTGTCGACGACCTTCGCGCCGGGGCGGTCGGCCTCGAGCTCGGCGGCGGTCCCGTAGAAGATCGCCCCGGTCGGGCAGACGGTCGCGCACATCGGCGCCAGCCCGACCGACGTGCGGTCGTAGCAGAGGTTGCACTTGTACTGCAGCCACTCCTCCACGTCGAGCTTCGGGACCCCGAACGGGCAGGCCGACACGCAGTTGCCGCAGCCGATGCAGCGCTCCTTCGCCGCCTCGTGGACCACGCCGTCCGGCGTCGCGAGGATCGCGTCCGCCGGGCAGACCTCGGCGCACGGGGCGAGGGGGTCCTCGCAGTGCATGCACACGGTCGGCATCGCCGCCGCGGTGTGGCCGGCGTCGATGTAGTCGAGGTGGATCATCGACTTGCCGCGGTGCGAGTCGCACTCCCGGCACGCCGCGACGCAGGCCTGGCAGCCGATGCACCGGCCCGGGTCGATCATCAGCGCCGTGCCCATCATGACTCCGAGGTCCCCCTCCCCTGCGGCATCGTCGGCGACCGCCGCTCCGCGAGCGGGCGGACCTCCGGCTCGTACGGCTCCCGCCCGGGCGGCACCGGCGGCGCCGGCACCGGCGTCACCTCGCCGCCGCGCTCTACGCGCACGGAGCAGACCTTGAACTCCGGCATGCGCGACACCGGGTCGAGCGCGTCGATGGTCATGAGGTTGGCGGCGACGGGAGGCGCCCAGTGGTACGGGATGAACACCGTGTCCGGGCGGATCGTCTCCGTGACCAGCGCCGGGTAGGTGGCCTCGCCGCGGCGGCTGACGACCCGGACGGGGTCGCCGTCGGCGAACCCGAGCGACGGGTGCACCTCCACCCACGGGCGCGGCGTCTGCTCGACGAGCCCGGTGAGCCGGCGCGTCTGGTTCCCCGAGAGGAAGTGCGCGACGGTCCGGCCGGTCGTGAGCCGCAGCGGGAACTCGTCGCCGGGCGGCTCGGCGGGCTCCTGCCACTCGACGGCGTGGAACACCGCCTTGCCCTCGGGGCCGTAGAACCTCCCGCCCTCGAACGGGCGCGGCGTGCCGGGATGGTCGAGCTCCGGGCACGGCCAGAACACGCCGCCCGTGGCCTCGATCTTCTCGTAGGTGATGCCGTAGTAGTCGGCGTTGCCGCCCTTGGAGGCGACGCGGAGCTCGTCGAAGATCTCCCGCGGCGCGGCGAAGGCGAACTTGTCGCCGGCGCCGAGCCGCCGCGCCAGCTCGCCCATGATCCACCAGTCCGGGCGCGCCTCGCCGGGGGGCTCGCACGCCTTGTTGTGCTTGATCACGCGACCCTCGCCGTTCGCCATCACGCCCTCGTCCTCCGCCCACGCCGTCGTGGGGAGCACGACGTCGGCGCGAGCGGCGGTCTCGGAGAGGAAGAAGTCGGACTGCGCGTGGAACTCGAGCGCGTCGTAGCCGGCGCGCACCACGGCGTGGTTCGGGAGCGAGACGAACGGGTTGTTGCACATCCCGAGCAGGCCGCGGATCTCCCCGCGCGTCATCTGATGGACCATCTCCATCATGGACGTGCCCTTCTGCGGGAGGTCCGCCTCGTCTATCCCCCACACGCCCGCGATGTACGCGCGGTGCTCGGGGTTGGAGAGGTCGCGGCCGCCGGGAAGCATGTCGGACTTCTGCCCGTGCTCGCGGCCGCCCTGCCCGTTGCCCTGCCCGGTGAGCGTGCCGTAGCCGGCGCCGACGCGGCCGATCTGCCCCGTCGCGAGCGACAGGTTGATGCAGGCGAGGCAGTTGTTGACGCCCTGCGTGTGCTGCTCGAGCCCCCGGCCGTGCGCGGCCCAGCAGCGCGGCGAGTTCCCCCACAGCAGCGCGACCCGCTCGATCTGGCGCGGGTCGAGGCCGCAGATCTCTCCCGCCCGCTCCGGCGTGTAGGCGGCGACCGTGTCGCGCACCGCCTCCCAGCCGACGGTGTGCTCGGCGATGAAGCGGTCGTCCGTGAGCCCCTCGCGGACGATCACGTGGAGCATCGCGTTGAAGAACGCGATGTCGGTGCCGGAGCGCAGCTTCACGTGCTCGTCCGCCGTGCGCGCCATCGGCGTCTCGCGCGGGTCCATGACGACGAGCTTCGCGCCGCGGTCGCGCGCGCCCCAGACGTACTGCATCATCACCGGGAAGCATTCGGCGATGTTCGTCCCCGCGGTGAGGACGAGGCTCGTCTCGAGCAGGTCGGCCCACGGGTTGCCGGCGCGGTCGAGCCCGAAGGCCTTCTTGTTCGCCGCCGCGGCGGACACCATGCAGAGGCGCCCGTTGTAGTCGACGTGGCGGGTGCGCAGCGCGACGCGCGCGAACTTGCCGACGAGGTAGGTCTTCTCCGTGGTCAGGCTCGCGCCGCCGAGCATCCCGAACGCGTCGCGGCCGTACTGCCCCTGGATCCGCTGGACCTCGCCGGCGATGCGGTCGAGCGCGTCGTCCCATGAGACAGGGCGCAGCACGCCGTCGCGGCCGCTGCGCATCAGGGGCGTGGTCAGGCGGTCGGGATGGGAGAGCTGCTGGTAGGCGACCACGCCCTTCGGGCACAGCCGCATCTTGTTGATGTCGTGGTTGCGCGGCTCGACGCCGAAGACCTTCCCGTCCTCGCCCACGCGCAGGTACATCCCGCACTGCACGCCGCAGAACGAGCAATGCGTCGGCACGAGCGTCTCGCCGGTCGCCCGCGCGCGCCACGCGCCGGCCGGCTCGTCGCCGCGCTCGCCGCGGAAGTCGCCGGCGCCGGGCGGGACGATGGGGTAGCGCGCCGGCGTCGTCACTTGAAGCCTCGCTTGACCGCACTCAGGTACGCCTCCCCGCGCTGGATGCGCTTGCAGCGCGGGCACGTCTCGGGAGCGTGGGAGAACTGCAGGCCCAGCTCGTCCATCGTCTTGCTGAGGTCGGCGACGAAGGCGCGGGCGTCGATCGGCTCCCCGCAGCGCCGGCACGCGAACATCCCGCTGTCGGCGATCGAGGTGCGCTTGTAGATCTCCACGCCGACACTCGCCGGGCGCTGGATGACGTGGAAGAACTTCCCGAAGGGGATGTACATCAACGTCAACACGACGACCGCCATGTGCAGGATCGCGAGGAACTCGTAGCCGCG
>DATMVH010000083.1:0-3735 GCA_035563395.1 Solirubrobacteraceae bacterium | reverse complement strand
CCGGATCGCGCCGCCCACATCGACGCCGTACCGGTCGATCAGGCGGTTGGAGGCCCGCCGCGCGAGACGCTGCGGGGTGTAGCGGCGGACCGTGCGGCGCACGCGCGCGAGCCGCCGGCGCCCGCGGTGCGCGAGCGCGAGGCGCAGGTACTCCGCGGTGAGCACGACGCCCTCCCGGCGGCTGCCCGGCCCCTGCCCGCGCACGACGTAGGCGAGGGCGAGCGCGGCGGTGTGCTGCGCCCACCACGGCAGGTGCGCGTGGCGCGGCACGTCGTCGAGGAAGAACGAGCGCCGCTGGCGGTCGAGGGTCGCCAGGCCGCGGAAGCGCCTCCGCCACAGCACCGCGGGGGCCTGGACCGTCGCACCGCGCAGCGCGAGCTCGGACAGCAGGAGGCGGTCCGGCACGAGCACCGGCCGGTACAGCGTCCCGATGTCGTCCAGCGCGCTCGCCCGGAAGAGCCCGTAGATCATGTCGCCGGCGACCATCCCGCGATACGCCGCGCGCAGCCGGGCGCGCGGGTCGCCGAGGCCGGCGGTCTCGGAGCGCCACGGCGGCTTGCCGCCGCGGTCGTACGGGCGCCCGTGCTCGTCGATGCGCACGGTCTGCGGATAGGCCAGCACGGCGTCGGGATGCGCGTCCAGCAGGGCGACCAGGGTCTCCAGCCAGCGCGGGTCCCAGACGTCGTGATCGGACCCGAGCGCCCAGAACTCCGCCTCCGGGTGGCGGGCGCGGGCGAGCGCGAAGGCCCGGTTCGTGTTGCCGAGCATCCCGAGGCGGCGCTCGTTGCGGTGGTACTCCACGCGCGGGTCGGCGGCCGCGAAGCCGCGCGCGATCTTCCCCGTGGCGTCGTCCGATCGGTCGTCGATCAGCAGCAGCGCGAAGTCCGTCCACGTCTGCGCGAGCAGGGAGCCGACGGCTTCCTCGAGGTACGCCGCCTTGTTGAACAGCGGTGCGGCGATCACGACGCGCGGCACGTCAGCGTCCCCGCGCGTCGTCGAGCCAGGCGGCGGGCAGCGCTCCGGCGGGGACGCGGCCGGGGAAGGCGGGGAACCAGCGCCGTGCGAGCCCGGCCGCGGGGCGGTCGCCGAGCAGCTCCGCGACGTCCTCGATCGTGAGCAGGAGCCGGAGCGAGGCGCCGATCTGCAGGTCGGCGGCGTTCGGCGCCGCGCCGCCGAGCGTTCCTTGGTCGATCCAGCCCTCGACGCGCCGGAGGTGGGAGTCGAGGTGGAGGAGATCGGCGCGCACCACGAGGTCGCCGGCGCCGTGCAGCCGCTGCTCGAGGCGCGCGACGAGCGGCGCGGAGAGCCCCGCGACGCCGGCGGGAACGGGCAGGCGCGCGCCCTCCGCGTAGGAGCCCAGGGCGCCCGGCGCGCGCCGCAGCGCGGCCCAGATCAGGCGGCGGGCGAGCGGCTGGAGCACTTCCTCGCCCCACGCCTCCGCGCGCTCGACGGCGTCATGGGCGGGATCGCCCTCCGGCGGGAGGAGCGGGCCGGCGGGCACGCGCTCGTCGAGCGCCCGGAGGATCGCGCGCGAGCCCACGACGCGGGCGCCGTCGGCGAAGGCGACGGCGGGCACCGTTCCCCGCTCGAAGCGGCGCCGCTGCACGAGGCGACTGACCAGCGGGAGCAGGTCGACGCGGCGGTAGGGGACGTCCTTCAGGCGCAGGGCGGCTTCGACGGCGGCGCAGGGATGCGACGCCGGGATCGCGTACAACACGGCGGTCACGGCGCCGCCGAGCATAATCCGCGCGTGCTCCTCGTCGTCGACGTCGGCAACACCCAGACCCACGTCGGCGCGTTCCGGGGCGAGGAGCTGATCTGCGACTGGCGCTTCGCCACCGTACGCGAGTCCACCGCGGACGAGCTCGGCGCCGCCCTGCGAGCGCTGCTCGCGCTGCGCGACCTGTCCTTCGCGGACCTCGACGCCTCGATCCTCTCCTCCACCGTGCCCCAGCTGCGCCCGGAGTGGACGGCGATGGCCGGCCGCTACCTCGGTCACGCGATGCCCGTCGTGGGGCCCGGCGTCCGCACGGGGATGCCGATCCGGATGGACAACCCGCGCGAGCTCGGCGCCGACCGGCTCGTCAACGCCGTGGCGGCGTTCGAGCGGCTCGGCGGTCCGTGCGTGGTGGTCGACTTCGGCACCGCGATCACCTACGACTGCGTGTCCGAAGACGGCGAGTACCTCGGCGGGATCATCTTCCCGGGCGTGGAGATCTCGCTCGAAGCGCTCACCACGCGCGCCGCGGCGATCCCCAAGATCGACCTCACGCCGCCCCGCACGCTGATCGGCAAGTCGACCGTGGACGCGATCCGCTCCGGCGTGGTGCACGGCTTCGCCGCGCAGGTCGACGGCGTCGTCGCGCGGCTCCGCGGCGAGCTCGGCGACGGGACGCAGGCGATCGCCACGGGCGGACTCGCGGCGGCGATCGTCCCGTACTGCGAGTCGCTGCGCGACGTCGACCCGCTGCTCACCCTCACCGGTCTGCGGCTGATCTGGGAGCGCAACCGCGTCTAACGTCGCCGAAGGCGAGCGCGAGGTGCGATCGGCTCGCCTGGCAGGCGAAACCCTCGTCCGGAATACCCTTCTTCCTGCCGTGCGCTCCCTCCACGACTCCTGGACCCTCGGCGGGATCGAGATCCCGAACCGCGTCGTGCTCGCGCCGCTCGCGGGCATCGGCAACTGGTTCGTGCGCCTGCAGGCGAAGCGCTACGGCGCCGGGCTCGCGGTGAGCGAGATGGTCTCCTCGCACGCGATCCACTACGGCAACCGCCGCACGCTCGACGAGCTGCTCGTGATCCACCCGGAGGAGCGGGCGGGCGGGCCGGTGGCCATCCAGCTGTTCGGGCAGGACCCGGCGATCATGCGCTCGGCCGCGGCGGTCGCCGCCGAGCGGGGCGCCGACCTGATCGACCTCAACATGGGCTGCCCCGTGCCCAAGGTGATGAAGACGGGCGCCGGCGCCGCGCTGATCACGGATCCGCGCGCGGCGGTCGCCGTGGCGCGCGCGGCCGCGGAGGGCTCCGGCCTGCCCGTGACGGTCAAGCTGCGCGCGGCGATCCGCCCGGGCGGGGTGGAGGGTGTCGACGTCGCCCGCCGCCTCGTGGAGGACGCGGGCGTCGCGGGGCTCACCTTCCACCCGCGCGCGGCGGCCGTTCGGCACAAGGGCGCGCCGGACTACGCGCTGGCGGCTCGGCTCGTCGAGGAGCTGCCCGTGCCGGTGATCGTCTCGGGCGGGATGGCCGGCGCGCAGCACATCCGGGGCGTGTTCGAGTCCACCGGGTGCGCCGCCGTGATGCTGGCCCGCGGGGCGCTCGGGAACCCGTGGCTGTTCGCGCAGGTCCTCGGCGCGCGCGAAGACGACCCCTCGCGCGAAGAGGTCCTCGCCGAGTGGTTGTGGGTGATCGACCGCGCGGTGGAGCACCTCGGGCCCGACCGCGCCGCCCGCTACCTGCGCAAGTTCCACCCCTGGTACGTCGAGCGGCTCGGCGAGGGCAAGGCGGTTCAAGCGGCGCTGCAGCGCGCCGAGACCGTGGCCGCGCAGCGCTCCCTGATCGAGGGGCTGCAACCTCTTCTGGCGGCCTGAAACCGCTGCTACCATCCACGCCCGTTCGGCCCGCCATGGCGGGCCGTCCTGCATCTAGGACATTCACCGCCCCAAGGACGACGACATGCAGAAGGACGTCATCCTCACCCCCGAGGGGCTCGAGAACCTCAAGAAGGAGATCGAGCAC
>DATMVH010000082.1:0-5514 GCA_035563395.1 Solirubrobacteraceae bacterium | reverse complement strand
CTCGGCGCCGGGCTCGGCGCTCGTCGGCACCGTGGGCGCGACCTCCGGCGCCGCGCCGTGGTCCGCGGGCGGGACCTCGCCGGAGCCGGCGGCGCGCGATCGCTTCAGGCGTCGCAGAAGTCCGCTCATGGCTGACCGGCGGCATGCTGACGTGACCCGCCGGAACGTCGAGTATAGGCGGGCCCGCCGCGGTTGACTCCCCGCCGGTTGCGGGGTTTCTGCGCTGCGGCCACCACGTCGCGCCAGGCCTCGACCACGCGCGCGGCCATGCGGTCCGAAGAGAAGAGCTCCGCCCGCTCCCGCCCGTCCACGCGCGGGTCCTCGGCTTCGAGGTGCGGGCGCACCGCGGCGCGCCACGTCTCGCGGTCCCACGGGCCGCAGAACGCGCCCTCGATGCCCGCGAGCGCGACCGGATGGATGCCGACCGGCGTGCCGAACGCGGGGACGCCGCAGGCCAGCGCCTCGATCACCGCGAGCCCGAAGCCCTCGTCCTGGGAGGGCACGAGGACGGCGTTGGCGGCGTTGATCCAGTACGGGACCTCGTCCGGCGCCACGCGCCCCATGGTGAGGAGCGGCACGTCGCCCGCCGCCTCGCGCGCCCGGTCCGCGCGCTTCAGCGGGCGCGCCGGGTCGTGCGGCAGCAGCAGGTAGGGACCGTCGGGGTCGAGGCCGAGGTGCAGGCGGGCCTCGCGGCGCGAGATCGGGCGGAAGCGGTCGAGCGCGATCCCGACGGGCAGGACGGCCACGCGCCGCCACTCGCCGGCGCCGGGGAGGTTGCGGCTGAACGCTCGCGACACGGCCGCCGGCAGCGCGCAGAAGGGCAGCGCCGCGCGCGTGACGCGGTTCGTCCGCGGGTGGAAGAGGTCGTTGCCGTGCAGGGTCACCACCACGGGACCGCGCCGCGCCGCCAGCGCGGGCCACGCGCTCAGGCCGAAGTGGGCGTGGACGACGTCGTAGGGCCGTCCGCGGCTGCGCCGGCGCGCGCCCGCCAGCGCCCCCGCGAAGGCCCGTGGGCCGGGCCGGAAGCGCAGGAGATCGACCTCCACGTCGCCGCGCCGCCGGAGCGCGTCGACCTGGTCGCGGACGAACGACCCGAGCTGCGGGGCGTCCGGCGTGGGCCACATGTTCGTGACGACGAGCGCCCGCACGGACGGTCGAGCGTACTTCCGTGACACTTTCGGCGGAGTTCCGGCACGTTCGGCCGTTTCACCGTTGCGGCCCGCGCCCGACCATCGACCCACGCTCCGCCGCAGGCCGGCGGAGACCACCAACCGGGACGACCAGGAGGCCGGCGAGATGGAACGGATGTACGGATGGCAGGGGCGCGCGCACGCCGAGCTCGGGCGGCGGATCGGCCGCGCGGCGCGCGGCGAGGCGGGGCAGGGCACGGTCGAGTACGTCGGCCTGATCCTGCTCGTGGCGGTGATCCTCGCCGGGGTGGTGAAGGCCAGCGGCGGCCTGAAGGACTCGACGATCGCGGAGGCGGTCATCAAGAAGCTCAAGACCGCGATCGACGAGGTCGGGAAGGGCTGACGCGCCCCGGAGCGGCCCGCCGGCGGCCCGCGGCGCGACCGGGCCGCCTGCCAGACTCATGCCATGCCCGCGGCTCCCGACGAGGTGCGGCGCCGGCCCGTCGGGGTCTTCGACTCCGGCGTCGGCGGCCTCACCGTGCTGCACGAGCTGCTCGTGCGCCTTCCGCACGAGGACTACGTGTATCTCGCCGACTCGGCCCGCCTGCCCTACGGCGAGCGCCGGCCGGAGGAGCTGCAGGCCTTCGCGCTCGAGGTCGCCGAGGAGCTCGTGGCACGGCGGATCAAGCTGCTCGTCGTGGCCTGCAACTCGGCGACCGCGGCGGCGCTGCCGGCGCTGCAGGAGCGGATGATGCACACGACGCTGGGCGTCGAGGCGCTCGGCGTCGTGCAGCCCGCGGCGGTGCAGGCCGTGGCGGCCACGCGGCGCGGCCGGGTCGGCGTGCTCGCCACCCCGGCGACGGTCGAGACGGGTGCGTACGCGGCGGCGATCGCTGCCACGGACCCGTTCGTCGAGGTCGTGTCCGTCTCGTGCGGCGACCTCGCGACGCGGATCGAGGCCGGCACGATCGACGGGGAGCTCGTCTCCGCGGTGCGCGGCTACTGCGCGCCGCTCCGCGAGGCGGGCGTCGACACGGTGATCCTCGGCTGCACGCACTACCCCCTGGTCAAGCCGGTGATCCAGCGGATGCTGGGGCCGGACGTGGCGATCATCACGTCGGGCGCGCCGCTCGCCCGGCAGGTCGAGCACGTGCTGGGGAGCCGCGGGCTCGACCGCCGCGACCAGCAGGAGGGCGCCTACGGCTTCCTCTGCACCGGCGATCCGGCGACGTTCGAGCGGCAGGGCACGCGCTTCCTCCAGTTGCCGCTCGGACGCGTGGAGCAGGTCGCGCTCGTGCCGGCCGCCGGGGCGGCGCCGCTCGTCGGGAGCCCGGCGTGAGCGCCCCGTCGCGCTCGGGCGGGCGCGGGCCGGCGGACCTGCGCCCGACCACGATCGAGCCCGGCTTCGTCCCCACGGCGACCGGCTCGGCGCTCATCGCGTGCGGCGAGACGCGCGTGATCTGCACCGCGTCCGTCCAGGAATCCGTTCCCCGCTGGATGGCCGGCCGCGGGCGCGGCTGGGTCACCGCCGAGTACGGGATGCTTCCCGCGTCGACGGGCGAGCGCAAGGCGCGCGACGTCTCGAAGGGACGGCCGGACGGCCGCACCGTCGAGATCCAGCGTCTGATCGGGCGGTCGCTGCGCGGCGTGGTCGACTTCGCGGCGCTCGGAGAGCGCACGATCTACGTGGACTGCGACGTGCTCACCGCCGACGGCGGCACGCGCTGCGCGTCCATCACGGGCGGCTTCGTCGCGCTGGCGCTCGCCGTCCGCAGCCTGATGGACGGGGGCGCGCTCACGGCGTCACCGCTCACCGGCACGATCGCCGCCGTGTCGTGCGGCATCGTCGACGGCGTCCCGTTGCTCGACCTCGACTACGCCGAGGACTCGACGGCGGAGGTCGACGCGAACGTCGTGATGACCGGCGAGGGCGGGCTGGTCGAGGTGCAGGCCACGGCCGAGCGCACGCCGCTGTCGCGGGCGCACCTCGACGATCTGCTCGCGCTCGCCGAGGGAGGCATCGCGGGGTTGCGCGCGGTGCAGTCCGCCGTCGTCGGGTAGTCGCACGTCATGCGGCTGGTGCTCGCCACCCGCAACGACCACAAGCTCCGGGAGTTCCGCCGGCTGCTCCCGGGCGTCCGCATCGAGCCGTTGCCCGCGGAGGTCGAGCTGCCGCCCGAGGGCTCCGACACGTACGCCGGCAACGCGCTCGGCAAGGCGCGGACCGCCGCCGCGGCGCTCGGGCGCGCGGTCATCGCCGACGACTCCGGCGTCGAGGCGGCGGCGCTGGACGGGCGTCCCGGCATCCACTCCGCCCGGTTCGCCGGTGCCCACGCCTCCGACGAGGACAACCTCGCCCGGCTGCGGGCCGAGGCCCCGGCGGGCTCGCCGCTGCGCTACGTCTGCGTCATCGCGCACGTCGCCGCGGACGGCACGGAGACGTGCTTCACGGGCACGTGCGAGGGGACGCTCGCGGCGGAGGCGCGCGGAATGGGCGGCTTCGGGTACGACCCGGCGTTCGTGCCGTCCGACGGCGGGGACGGCCGCACGATGGCGGAGCTGACGGACGCGGAGAAGGACGCCCTCTCCCACCGCGGCCGGGCGGCGCGCCGGCTGCTCGAGTGGCTGGAGGCCGCGTGAGCGCGGACGACGTGCTCGACACCCGGGCGCGGCGCCGCACCGCGCGGCTCAGCGTCATCGCCGCCGCCTTCCTCGTGGCGGTGAAGCTGGCGACCGGCCTCGTCACGGGCTCGATCGCCTTCCTCGCCGAGGCCGCGCACTCCGGCACGGACCTCGTCGCGGCGCTGCTGACGCTGTTCGCCGTGCGGGTCGCGCTGCGGCCGCCGGACGAGGAGCACCACTACGGCCACGGCAAGGCCGAGCACCTGGCGGCGCTCGCCGAGAGCGCCGTGCTGCTCGTCGTGGCGCTCCTGATCGGCGGTGAGTCGCTGCGCCGCCTGTTCGCCGGCGAGGCCGAGCACGTCGAGGCGACGTGGTGGGCGATCGCCGTGCTCGTCGTCGTCATAAGCGTCGATGCGACGCGCATGCTCGCGAGCCGGCGGGCGGCGCGGCGCCACGGGTCCCCGGCGCTCGCCGCCAACGCGATCCACTTCGCCTCGGACCTCGCCGGCTCGTCCGCCGTCCTGGTCGGCATCGCGCTGGTCGCCGCGGGCGAGCCGCGCGCCGACGCCGCGGCGGGCGTCCTCGTCGCGGCGCTCGTCGTCGCGCTCGCCCTGCGCCTCCTCTGGCAGTCGGTGCAGGTGCTCATGGACCGCACGTCGACCGACGCGGAGGACCGCATCCGCGCCGCGCTGGCGGGCCTCCGCCAGCGGGTGGAGCTGCGCCGCGTGCGCGTCCGCCATGCGGCGGGGCGCCACTTCGCCGACCTGGTGATCGCGGTGCCGCCGGACGCGGGCGTGGGGCAGGCGCACGCGACCGCGGACGAGATCGAGGACCTGGTGACGAGGGCGCTCGGGGCGGCCGACGTCGTGGTCCACGTGGAGCCGGCCGCGCTCGAAGGCGGCCTGCGGGAGCGCGCGACGGCCGCCGCCATCGGGGTCGCCGAGGTCCGCGAGGTGCACAACGTCCGCGTCATGCGCGTCGGGGACGGCTACGAGCTCTCGCTCCACGTCAAGCTTCCCCGCGAGCTCACGCTCACCGCCGCCCACGACGTGATCGAGCGGCTCGAGAGCGCCGTGCGAGCCTCGGTCCCCGAGGTCCGCAGCGTCCACACGCACATCGAGCCGCTGTCGGCCACCGACGTCGCCTCCACGCCGCCCTCCGGCGACACCGCGACCGAGCGCGTGGCCATCGAGGAGACGGTCCAGCGCGTCACGGGGACGCCGCCCGCGGCGGTGACCTTCCGGGACGCGCAGCGCGGCCGCGTGGCGCTCGTGACCATCACGCTGCCCGGCGACCAGCCGCTCCCCTCGGCGCATTCCCACGCGGGCCGGATCGAGGAGGCGGTGCGCGAGCGGTGTCCCGGCCTCGCGGACGTCATCGTCCACACGGAGCCGGCGGGCGCTACAGCAGGTTGATCGCCGCGGCCAGCGCGATGGCGAGCAGCACCCCGGCGTAGCCCAGGTAGCCGGAGAGCAGCAGGATGAGGCTGGTGACCAGGCAGATCGCCACGGTCGTCGCCCACGCGATCCGGGAGAACGGCACGCCGACCTATTCTGCTCGGCACGGATGACGCCTGCCCTCACGCCGCCGCTGGCGCTGGACTACCTCCACGAGCTCTCGACGGACGTGCGCGCCGGGGCGATCCTCGACGGCGGCGGGGAGCTGCTCGCCGGGTCGCCGGCGCTGGCGGCGCCGGCACGCGCGCTGCTCGCCGCGGCCGGAGACGCGGCCGAGATCGACGTCGAGGTCGCGGGCGGCGCCG
>DATMVH010000081.1:0-2469 GCA_035563395.1 Solirubrobacteraceae bacterium | reverse complement strand
CGCCGCCAGCTCGCGCTCGGCGGCGGCGAGGAGCCCGGCCGGATCGTCGCTCGCGACGGCCACGCGGACGAGCCTGGCGAGCGGCCCGACGGCGCTCGTGCCGCCGGCCTCCGCGCCGTCGATCCCGGGGTTCGTTCCGATCTGGGGCTCCACCGTGAGGGCGTGGCCGGCCCGCTCCGACCGGCGTCACTTCCAGATGGAAGTAATTACGCGGCCGCGGCGGCTTGTCAAGCGGCGGGCGACAATTCGGCCACGACGCCGAAGTCCAGCGCATGGGCCTCGGCGAGGTAGATGCGCTGGTCGAGGTGGCGCGCGTGGAGGTGGACCTCGCCGCGCGGGCCGCCGTAGCACACGGAGTCGGCGACCTGGGAGAGCGCGGGGACGGCGAGCTCGCGCGCCTGCCGGGTGAGCGCGGCGAGCAGGAGCATGCCCTCGTAGCAGGACTCGGCGGGGCTGTTGAGCGTCGGGGCGTCCGGGCCGAAGCGGCGGGCGTAGCGGGCCCCGAAGTCGAGGCTCTCCGGCGTGACGAGCGCCTCGAAGTAGGCCGCCGCCGCGCAGATGCCGCGCGTGCTCTCGGCGCCGCTGGCGAGCAGCGTGTTCTCCTCGATGAGCGTGCTGAGCCGGCGGCAGGAGTCCTGCAGCCCGGCGCGGGCGAACGCGCGGTTGAACTCGACGGCGTCCTGCCCGACGAGCAGCATCAGCACCGCGTCGGCGCGCTGGCGCTCGATGCGCCGCACGACGTCGTCGAACGCCGTCGTGCCGAGCGGCACGAAGACCTCGTCGCGGATCTGCCCGTCGCACACGGGCGCGTAGCGGCGCGCGGCGGCCGCCGTCCCGCGCGGCCAGACGTAGTCGTCGCCGACGATGCACCAGCGCCGCACGCCGTGCTCCTGGCGCAGCCAGCGCATCGCCGGGAGCAGCTGGCGCGACGGCGTCTCGCCGACGAGGAAGACGCCGGGACTGCGCTCCCCGCCCTCGTAGAGCGCCGTGTAGACGTACGGGACGCGGCCGGCGATCCGCGGCGCGACCGCGTTGCGCACCGCGGAGATGTGCCAGCCCACGACGGCGTCGACGGCCGCCGCGTCGACGAGCGCGCCGATCTCGGCGGCGACGCGCGCGGGCGGGCCCGAGGCGTCGACCACGCGCAGCCGCACCGGCCGCCCGAGCACGCCGCCCTCCGTGTTGAGCTCCTCGGCCGCCATCTCCGCGCACAGCTCGCAGGAGGGCCCGTAGATCCCCGCCGGGCCGTGACGTGGGATCAGCAGCGCCACCTCCAGCGAGGCGGCGCGCGAGGACGGCGGCTGCCGTCGGGCTGGTCTCAGCGTCATCGGTGGGCGCAGCGATTCGCCGTGCGGTTCCGGGACCTGCATACTGCTGCAGCGAGGCCCACGTGCGCAACCCGGCACCACCGACCTTGATGGAAGGGCTCGTCCACGCGCTCAGCCGGGTGGACCGCACGCTCAGCGGCCGCCTCGCCGAGGGACTCGAGCGCGCGGGCTGCTCCGTCGAGCAGTGGCGCGTCCTCGTGCTCCTCTCGGACGGCGCGGGCCACCCGATGAGCGAGATCGCCGAGTTCGCGCTCCTCTCCGCGCCGAGCCTCACGCGGATCATCGACCGGATGGCGACGGACGGGCTCGTCCACCGCCGCGTCGACGAGCGCGACCGCCGGCGCGTGCTGGTCCACATCACGCGCGAAGGTCGCGAGCTGCACCGCAGCGCTTCGGACGAGGTCCAGCGGCAGGAGCGCGCGCTGCTGGACGGCAACGGCCGCGGCGACGTCGAACGCCTGCTCGAGCTGCTCGAGGGGTTCGCCGGCCGGTTGCGCTGAGGTCCCGGCGTGCACACCACGAAGGAGCTCTCCGCCGCCTCGTTCGCCATCTCGGTCGACGGCCGGCCGGCGGCGCTCGGCGACCTCTTCCCCGGCTTCGGCGAGCGCGACCGCGTGGGCGTCGTCGTCCGGCGCCCGCTCGGCGGCGCCGGCGCCAGCCTCCTGGTGCTCGCGGCGGTCACGGGCTTCTACGACTTCCAGCGCGAGCGCGGCGAGCCGTTCTTCATCTATCCGGACTACTTCGTGTTCCACGCCGGGCGCCCGTTCGGCGACCATCGCAAGCTCGAGATCTGGCCCGCGCACAAGGAGGTCGTGGTGGAGGGCGGCGCCGAGGACCTGCTGCGGGCGCTCAACGACCGCGCGATCACGCGGCTCGTCGTGGAGGACGGCGCGCCCGGCTGCCCGGAGCTCGCGCGCGAGACGCTCGCCAGCGCCCGCCGCCGCATCGCCACGTGCCTCGCCTACGCGGCCGGCGGCCGGGCGCGCGGCGCCGGCGTCGAGATCGCCGGCAACGAGGTGACGGAGCGCTACCTCCGAGCGATGATCGGCGACTCGGACGGGCGGGCCGGGGAGGCGCCGCACGCCGCCGCCGACGCCCGGCGCGCGCTCGTGCGCGACGGCCGGCCCGTCGAGGCCTACCG
>DATMVH010000080.1:0-4686 GCA_035563395.1 Solirubrobacteraceae bacterium | reverse complement strand
GCGCGAGCGGCCGGACGTCGTGCTGCTCGAGCCCGCGCTGCTCGACGGCGACGGCATCGCCCTCTGCCGTCGCATCGCCCGCGAGGCCGGGTCCCCGCGCGTCATCCTCTACACCGCCCGGCCCGCAGCGGAGCTCGAGCTACTCGCCCGCGTCGCCGGCGCGCGCGGCATGATCGACAAGGCGCACCCGCCGGACACGGTGTTCGAGGTCATCCGCCGGGTGGCCCGCGGCGACGACGCGCTGCCGCCGCTCACCCGGGCGCAGCTCGACGCCGCGGCGCACCGGGTCGACCCGGACGACCTGGCCGTGCTGGCCATGCTCGTCGACGGCACGCCGGACGCGGACGTCGCCGCGACCCTGCGGCTCGACGGCCGCCGCAGCCGGCGCCGGATCGAGCGCGTGATCGGCCGCCTGCGCGCGCCGGCCTCGCCACGGCCCGCGGCCTGACCCCGCGCAGGGCCACCTGCTATTCCTCTCGCTGCTATGCCGCTTGTCCCCATGGTCATCGAGCGCACGGCCCGCGGCGAGCGCGAGTTCGACATCTACTCGCGGCTGCTCAACGAGCGCATCGTCTTCCTCGGGTCGCCGATCGACGACACCGTGGCGAACCTCATCGTCGCCCAGCTCCTCCACCTCGAGTCGGCGGACCCGGACAAGGACATCTCGATCTACATCAACTCGCCGGGCGGCTCCATCTACGCGGGGCTCGCCGTCTACGACACGATGCAGTTCATCAAGCCCGACGTGGCGACGATCTGCGTCGGCATCGCGATGTCGATGGGCTCGCTCCTGCTCACCGGCGGCGCGCCCGGCAAGCGCATGGCGCTGCCCAACTCACGCCAGCTGATCCACCAGCCGTCGGCGGGCTTCGAGGGCCAGTCGACGGACATCGAGATCCACGCGCGCGAGATCCTCAAGACCCGCAAGCGGGTGGACGAGATCTACGCGAAGCACACGGGGCAGAGCGAGGAGCGCGTGCACAGCGACATGGAGCGCGACCGCTTCTTCAAGGCCGACGAGGCCGTCGAGTACGGCCTCATCGACCGCGTGATCCAGAAGCACTAGGAGCCGCCGCGCGGCCGCCCGGCGGGCGAACGCCGCGCCCGCGCGTCACGCCGCGTCGATGCGGTGCTCGATCGCACCGAGCGACTCGACCTCGATCCGCACCACGTCGCCCGGCTCGAGGAAGCGCGGCGGGTCCATCGCCTGCCCGACGCCGCTCGGCGTGCCGGTGAGGATGAGGTCGCCGGGCTCGAGCGTGCAGGTCTCGGCGATGAAGTCCACGAGCGCGCGCGGGCCGAAGATGAGGTCGGCGGTCGTGCTGTCCTGGCGGAGCTCGCCGTTGACGTGGCTCGTGATTCGGAGCCGCTCCGCGTCGGGCACCGCGTCGGCCGTCGTGATCCACGGGCCCCACGGGCAGAACGTGTCCGCGCCCTTCGCGCGCGTCCACTGCGGCTCCGTGGTCTGGAGGTCCCGGGCGGAGACGTCGTCGGCGACCGCGTAGCCGGCGATCTCGCCGCCGCTGCCCATCACCACCACGAGCTCGGCCTCGTAGTCGAGCTTGGACACGACCGCGGGCCGCCGGACGGGCCCGGACGGCGGGACGCTCGACGTCGGCAGCTTGAGGAAGACGATCGGCTTCTCCGGCAGGTCCTTGCCCGTCTCGCGCGCGTGCTCGGCGTAGTTGAGGCCGATGCAGAAGATGGCGCGCGGCCGCGGGACGGGGTCGAGCAGCGTGACGGCGTCGAGCGGGAACGAGTCGCCGCCGGCGGGGCTGCGGTCGGCGGACGCGAGGCGGTCGCGCACGGTGCCTGAGCCGAACGCGACCACCTCCCCGTCGCGGACCTCGCCGGCGAGGGGCTCGCCGGCGCCGGGCGGAAGGAAGGTGGCGAGGCGCATGGCGCCGCATCCTACGGACGCGTGGCAGATCACGGGCCGCCGCACTTCAGGCCGCGCGCCCCGTGGCCGATGATGGATCGAGATGGACTCTGGAGCGATCAAGGCCGCGGCCGCCGCGACGACCGCCACGTACCAGTCGTTCGCGGACGCGACGCGCTCCGTGCTGGACCTGCTCGTGCGCCTGGTCCCCGACGCGACGCTGTATCTCGCGCACCTCGACCGCCAGCACGCGGTGCACCGCATCGTCGACGTCCGCTCGGGCGGCGCGCTCGGCCTGCACTCCAACCAGGCGACGGCCCTGCAGGACTCGCTCGACCTTCCGATGGCCGAGGACCGTGCGCCGCGGCTGTGCAACGACGTCGCCGGCCACCCGGTCTACGGCGCGGTCGCGATGCGCGAGCGCCTCGGCGCGCGCGCCTACCTCGCCGTGCCGCTCGAGCTGTCCGACGGCGCCCGCGTCGGGTCGCTCGCCGCGGTGTCGACGCGCGAGGGGCGGTTCCGCACCGACGACGAGCAGCTCTTCACCCTGCTCGCGCGGGTGCTCGCGCACGAGCTCGAGCGCGAGTCCAACCAGCGCGACGTGCGCCGGATGGAGGATTCCCTGCGCGACCACGCGCGCGGCATGGGCGCGCTGGGCCGCGTCGTCCGCGACCTGGCCGTCGGCGAGGACGCGCGCCGCGCGGTCTGCCGCGCCGCCTGCGAGATGGCCGGCGCTCCCGTCGCGTTCCTGCTCGAGCCGTCGGGGCGCGAGTTCGTGTCCACGGCGATGCACGGCGTCGACATGCCGGCCGTCACGATCCAGCCGCGTGCGGAGGCCGCGGGCCGCGCCTTCACCGCGCGCGAGACGTACTTCGTGGCCGACGCCCGCAACCACCCGGCGCTCGCCGCGCCGCTCGTCACCGCCACCGGCGCGCGCTCGGCGCTGTTCGAGCCCGTCCTGCGCGACGGCCAGGTCTGCGGCGTCCTCATCCTCGTCTGGCAGCTCGCGATCGCGGCCGTGCCGGAGGGCGCGGCCGGCATGCTGCGGCTCCTCGCGGGCCAGGCGGCCGTCGCCATCGAGCATGCCGGCCTGCGCGCCCGCATGGCGACCCTCAATCTCACCGACCCGCTCACGGGCGTGTCGAGCCGCCGCGTCTTCGAGGAGGAGCTCCCGCGCGAGCTGGCCCGTGCGCGCCGCGGCGACCACCCCGTGTCGATCGCCTTCCTCGACCTCGACCACCTCGCCGGCTTCAACCTCCTCCGCGGCCGGCGCGAGGGCGACCGGCTCATCAAGGAGGCCGGCGCGCTGTGGCGCGGCGAGCTGCGCGAGGTCGACACGCTGGCGCGGATCGGCGGCGCGACCTTCGCCGTCATCCTCCCGAACTGCGGCCTCGCCGACGCCGTGGACGTGCTCGACCGCGTGCGCTCCCGCACGCCGCGCAACCAGACGGCGTCCGCCGGCGTCGCGCGCTGGGACGGCGAGGAGCCGGCCGAGCTGCTGCGGGCGCGCGCCGAGGAGGCGCTGCGCACGGCGAAGCAGTCCGGGCGCGACGTCACGGTCGCCGCGGAGTAGATCGTCTGCCAGGCTGGTGCGGGATGACCGCGCCCGCCTCCCTGCCGATCCGCCGCAACACCGCGCTCCTGGCCGCGGCGCTCGCCGCGAACTCGGCGATGCTCCAGCTGTCGGCGGCCGTCGCGTCGCTCACCCTCGTGCTCGTGATCGACGTCGAGGGACTGCTGGGTCTCGGGCCGGCGATCGTGCTGGCCGCGGGCGCGCTCGCCGCGCTGCCCGCCGGCCGGGCGATGGACCGGGTGGGTCGCGTGCCGGTGCTGGCGCTCGGCTTCGGGGCGGGCGCCGCCGGGGCGGCGCTGGCGGCCGCCGGAAGCGCGACGGAAGCCGCCTGGCTCGTGCTCCTGGGCCTGCTCGGGGTCGGCGGGGCGAGCGGGACGGCGCTGCTCGCGCGGACGGCGGCCGGCGACATGTACCCGCCGGAGCGCCGCGCCCGCGGGATCGCGCTCGTGCTCTTCGGCGCAGTGTTCGGCGCCGTCCTCGGGCCGGCGGTGTTCAGCCCGCTGCTGGCCGGGCGCGACCTGGACGGCGCGGGGCTCGCGGTCCTGTGGCTCGCGGCCGGGGCGTTCATGGTCGTCGCCGTCGCCCTCGTCCTCGCCGTCCGGCCGGATCCGCGGCGGATCGCCGCGCTGCTCGCCACGGACGGCGCGGGGTCCGGCGGCGCCGCCGCGCCGGAGGCGGCGCCGCTGCGCGAGCTCCTGCGCCGCCCCGGCGTCATTCCCGCGCTCCTCGCCGCGCAGGCCAGCTTCGCGGTGATGGTGGGGATCATGACCCTGACCGGCGCCGTGGTCGTCGACCACCACCATCACGCGGGCCACCACGTGTTCCCGATCATCGGCGCCCACGTCGTCGGCATGTACGCGCTCGTGCTCGTCATCGGGGACGTCGTCGACCGGATCGGGCGCACCCCGGCGCTCGCCGGCGGGCTGCTCGTGATGGCGGCCGCGGCGATGAGCCTGGTGTGGGTGACGAGCGTCCCCGCCACGGCGGCCGCGCTGTTCTGGCTCGGCGTGGGCTGGAACCTGTCGTTCGTGGCCGCGACCGCCGAGCTCGCCGACTGCACCCACGCGTGGGAGCGCGGCCGGCTGCTCGGCTTCAACGACTTCCTGTCGGGCATGACCGGCGCGGGGCTCGCGCTGCTCGGCGGCGCGGCGCTGTCGAGCCTCGGCGTCGCGGCGCTCGCCGTCGGCGGGGCGGCGCTCGTGACCGGCCCCGCGCTGTGGATCGCGCGCCACGG
>DATMVH010000079.1:0-5513 GCA_035563395.1 Solirubrobacteraceae bacterium | reverse complement strand
CTACGCGTACCGCCCCGACTGCCCGGCCTGCGGCGGCTCGCTCGGCGACGCCGCGGCGCGCGGCGCGGAGCTCGTCTGCCCGGCGTGCGGGCGCGCCTACGACGTGGTGCTGGCCGGGCGCTGCCGCGACGCGCCCGATCTCCATCTCGAGCCGCTCCCGCTGCTCGTGGACGACGCGGGCCTCGTCCGCGTCGCGCTGGGACCGGCGGCCGCCTGAGCTCATGGCCGCCGGGACGGATTGGCTCGCCACCCCGCGGCTCGGCCGCCTGGCGACGCGCGCCGCGCAGGCGCGCGAGGCCGCGCAGGAGCGCTGCGAGCTGTGCGGCGAGCCCGTCCCGGCCGAGCACCGGCACGTGCTCGACCTGCAGCGGCGGGAGCTGATGTGCGCGTGCCGCGCGTGCGTGATCCTGTTCGACCGCGAGGCGGCGGGCGCCGGCCACTACCGGCTCGTGCCCGACCGCCGGCTGCGCCTCACCGACTTCGACCTGCCCGACCTCGCGTGGGAGGAGCTGCGGCTGCCGGTGGACATGGCGTTCTTCTTCCGCTCCTCGGCGGCGGGGCGCGTGCAGGCCTTCTACCCGAGCCCGATGGGGCCGACGGAGTCGCTGCTCGGGCTCGAGGCGTGGGACGCGCTCGTGGCCGCCAATCCGGTCCTCGGGACGCTCGTCCCGGACGTCGAGGCGCTGCTGGCCCGCCGCGTCCGCGGCGCGCGCGGGCACTGGCTCGTCCCCATCGACGACTGCTACGCGCTCGTCGGGCTGATCCGCACGCGCTGGCGCGGGCTGACCGGCGGGACGGAGGTGTGGCAGGAGATCGCGCGGTTCTTCGAAGGGCTCGACCGGCGCGCCCGGCCGGCGAGCCGCAACGGCGAGGCGAGGAGTTGACATGGCGAAGATCCGGCTGGGCAAGGCGCAGGCCAAGACGGACAAGCCCACGCACACGACGGGCACGAAGCAGGGCAACTCGACGGGCAACTACGAGAAGCAGCCGGGGCACCTGGCCGACGGGCGCTCGACGGCCCGGCGCTCCACCGGCATCAACCCCGACAAGCGCGAGCCGATCGACCCGCGGATGCCGAACCTCTCGCCGGGCTAGCCGCCGAAATGGCCGCGACCGCTTCCTCGCACACGACCGTCCCGGAGCTCGCCTTCGCGGTCCGCGACGCCGCGCGGGTGGAGCACGCCGCCGTGCCGGCGCTCGCCTTCGCAATCGCCGTCGAGGCCGCCGGCGGCGCGGCGATCCGCTCGGTCCTGCTCGACGTGCAGGTGCAGATCGCGGCGCGCCGGCGTGCGTACTCGCCGGCCACGCACGAGCGCCTGTTCGAGGTCTTCGGGCCGGTCGAGGGCTGGGGCGCGACGCTGCGGACGCTGCTGTGGACGCGCGCGACGCTCGTGGTGCCCGCGTTCGACGGCGCCACCACGGCGCAGCTCACCGTCCCGTGCAGCTACGACCTCGACGTCCTCGCCTCGCGCTACCTCGACGCGCTCGACGGCGGCGAGGTGCCGCTGGAGTTCCTCTTCAGCGGCACCGTGTTCTACGCCGGGCCGGCGGGGCAGCTGCAGGCGGGGCGCATCTCGTGGGAGCAGGAGGCCGAGTACCGGCTGCCGGTCGCGGTCTGGCGGGAGGCGCTCGACCGCCACTTCCGCGGGACGGCGTGGCTGCGGCTCGGCAAGGAGCGCTTCGACCGCCTGGCCGCGTTCAAGGCGAGGCACGCGTACGCGACGTGGGACGACGCGATCGACGCGCTGCTCCGGCCGCCGGAGGAGGACGGGCCGTGACGGCCGACGCGGTGCGCGCGATCGCCGACGCCGTCCTCTACGAGGGCTACCTGCTGTGGCCCTACCGCCGCTCGGCGACCAAGAACCGGCGGCGCTGGACGTTCGGCGGCGTGTATCCGCCCGGCCACGCCGAGGCGCACCCGGACGACCCGTGCGTCATGCGCGCGGCCTGCCTGCTCGAGGACGGCGGCGACGCGACGGTGGAGGTCCAGGTGCGCTTCCTCCACGTGGTGGAGCGCGCCGTCGGCCGCGACGGGCCGGCGGGCCTCGCGCTCGTCGACGAGCTCACGGTGGGCGACCGGCGGTTTCTCGCGTGGGAGGAGGCGGCCGAGCGCGAGATCGGCGTGCCGCCGCTTCCCGTGGGCGGGTCCCGGCACGTACCCATCGCGATCCCCGGCGACCGCGTGGAGGAGGACCTGCTCGACCCCGCCGGCCGGCGCGCCGGCGCGATCGTGCGGTCGTGGGAGCCGCTGGACGGCGCCGTCGAGGTGGCGGCCGAGCGCGTGGCGGACGGCCTCGCGCGCGTCTCCGTGACCATCGCCAACGGCAGCGCGTCGAGCGGCGGCGACCGCGAGGCCGCGCTGCGGCGCACGTTCTGCTCCACGCACGCCGTGCTGCGTGCGCGCGGCGGCGCGTTCGTGTCGCAGACCGACCCGCCAAGAGCGCTGCGCGACGCCGCGGCGGCCTGCCGCAACGAGGGCTGCTGGCCGGTGCTCGTGGGCGAGCCGGGCGAGCGGCAGACGGTGCTCGCCTCGCCGATCATCCTCGAGGACCATCCGCGGATCGCGCCCGAGAGCCCCGGCGACCTGTTCGACGGCGGCGAGATCGACCAGCTGCTCGTCCTCAACATCCTCTCCCTCACGGACGCCGAGAAGGCCGAGATGCGCGACACCGACCCGCGGGCGCGGGAGATCCTCGAGCGCACGGAGGCGCTCACCCCCGAGCAGCTCATGCGCCTGCACGGGGCGATCCGCGAGTTCGGGACGGCGCGCCGGTGAGCGGCTGGGAGCACCTGGAGCGCCCGGGACCCGACGCCGTGGCGGTCGGCGGGATCGAGGTGCGCCGCGGCAGCCGCGTCCGGCTGCGCCCGCGGGCGGGCGGCGACGTGTTCGACGTCGCCCTGGCCGGCCGCGTGGCGGTCGTGCAGTCGATCGAGCAGGACACGGACGAGCGCGTCCACCTCGTGGTCGCGCTGGAGGACGACCCGGGTCGCGACGTCGGCCCCGCCCGGAGCCTCGGGCACCGGTTCTTCTTCGCGCCCGGCGAGGTCGAGCCGCTCGGCCCGGGGGAGGCGCCCGATCGCCCCGCCCGCCGGATCCTCGTCGCCGGGATCGGCAACGTCTTCCTCGGCGACGACGGGTTCGGCGTCGCGCTCGCCGCCCGGCTCGCCCGCTGCGCGCTGCCGCCCGGCGTCGAGGTGGCCGACTTCGGCATCCGCGGGATGGACCTCGCCTACGCGCTCGGCGACGGCTACGACGCCGCGGTCCTGCTCGACGCCGCGCCGCGCGGCGAGCCGCCCGGGACGCTGACGGTCATCGAGCCGGAGATCGAGGACGGCGAGGTCGCCGTCGACGCGCACGGCATGGATCCCGTGAAGGTGCTCGCGCTCGCCCGCGCGCTCGGCGGGTCGCCGCCGCGCACGCTCGTGGTCGCGTGCGAGCCGCGGACGCGCATGAGCGGCGACGACCCACACCTCGTCGCCGACCTGAGCGAGCCGGTCCGGCTGGCGCTCGACGCGGGCGTGCGGCTCGTCATGTCCGTACTGGAGGAACTCGCAACCGAGAAGGAGGTCCGCCCGTCATGAAGGACGTCCACGTCACCCCGCCCGTGTACCTCGGCCTGCTCGGCGCGCTGCTCGCCGCGATCGCCGCGTTCGTCGCGCTGCAGCTTCCGGAGATCCAGCGGTACCTGAAGATCCGGTCGATGTAGGGGCGCGCATGCACCGCACGAAGGTCAAGGTCGTCGTCGACGCGCTCGACGCCAACAACACGATCGCGCAGGCCAACCGCGAGGACTTCGACCGCCACGGCGTGGCCGTGGTCAACCTCATGAGCGCGCCGGGCGCGGGCAAGACGCGGCTGCTGGAGCGGGCGCTGGGCGGGCTCGGCGGCGTGCGCGCCGGGGTGCTCGAGGGCGACGTCGCCGGCTCCTTCGACGCGGACCGCCTGTCGCTCCTCCACATCCCGGTGGTGCAGCTGAACACCGGCGCGGGCTTCGGCGGCGAGTGCCACCTCGACGCGAACATGGTCCGCAGCGCCATCCCGTCCCTCCCGCTCGCCGACCTCGACCTGCTCGTGATCGAGAACGTCGGCAACCTCGTCTGCCCGGCGGAGTTCCGCGTCGGCGAGGACGCGCGGATCATGGTCTGCTCGGTCACCGAGGGCGAGGACAAGCCGCTCAAGTACCCGCTGATGTTCCGCGCCTGCGAGCTCGTGGTGATCAACAAGATCGACCTCCTGCCGCACCTGGACACGGACGTCGACCGGCTGCTCGCCAACCTCGACGCGGTCAACCCCGGGGTGCCGCGGATGCTCGTGTCGGCGCGCACCGGCGAGGGCGTCGACGCGTTCGCGGCGTGGCTCGCGGGCGTCCCGGCGCGGGCGGGAGTCGCCGCGTGACGTCCACGCTCACCCGCCTCGACGCCCTCGTGCGCGAGCGCGCCGACGCGGGCGAGCGCTTCTTCGCGCCGGAGGCGGAGCGGATCGCGCGCCTGTGCCACCGGATGGCCGAGCGGTTCGCCCGCGGCGGGCGGCTGATCGCCCTCGGCCGCTCGCCCGCGGCCCGGTCGGACGCCCGCCACGTCGCCGTCGAGTTCGTGCACCCGGTGATCGTCGGCAAGCGCGCGCTGCCGGCCATCGCGCTCGCGGGGGAGGGCGGGCCGCTCGACGAGCAGCTCCGGCTGCTCGCGGAGCCCGACGACATCGTGCTCGCGTTCGGCAGCGGCGCGGAGACCGCCGCGGCGCTGGAGCTCGCCGCCGCGCGCGAATGCCTCACGATCGCGTTCGACCCTGAAGCGGCGGCGTGGACGTTCCGGCCGCCCGGCGACGCGTTCGTCCGCCAGGAGCTCGCCGAGACGCTCTACCACGTGCTGTGGGAGCTCGTGCACGTGTTCTTCGAGCACCGCGGCCTGCTCGAGGGCCGCCGGGCCCGGGCGGTGCACGACACGGGCGCGTCGAGCTTCCTCTACCCGTTCCTCGCCGAGCGCGAGGACGACCTCGACGCGGTGGTGGCCGACGTGCGCGCCTCCGTCGTGCTGAAGGGCCGCGAGACGACCGAGCTGCGGACGGCGACGCTGACCGCGCACGCCGGGGTGCTGGCCGCCGCGGCGGGCGACCTGCGCGACTGCTTCGCCGCGGGCGGACGGCTGCTCGCCCTGGGCAACGGCGGCTCGGCCACGGACGCGATGGACGCCGTGGCCGACTTCCGGGCGCCGCTCGCCGGCGGGCCGCCGCGGCCGGCGCTCGACCTCACGGAGGACGCCGCGATCCTCACCGCGATCGCCAACGACATCGGGACGGAGGCCATCTTCTCGCGCCAGGTGATCGCCCATGCGCGCGCCGGCGACGCGCTGCTCGCGCTGTCGACGAGCGGCGCCTCGCTGAGCGTGCTGGCCGCGCTCGCCGAGGCGCGCCGGCGCGGCGTCCGCACGATCGCCATGGTCGGCTACGACGGCGGGCGGATCGCGGCCGAGGGGCTCGCCGACCGCGTCGTGGTCGCCCGCTCGGAGCACATCCC
>DATMVH010000078.1:0-2206 GCA_035563395.1 Solirubrobacteraceae bacterium | reverse complement strand
CACGGCAGCGCGCGGCGGCACGGCGCGCACAGCGCCTCCCCCGCCGCGAGGAGCGGTGCGCGGCAGGCCACGCACGCCGGCGGAGCGAGCACGGCGAGCAGCTCGGCGACGACGGCGGGGGTCACGGGTCCGGTGGCGGAGCGGATGGCGAGGGCGGGGGCACGCGGCGGATCGTCGCCGCCGGTTCGTCACGAAACAGCACCGGAACGTCACAATCCTGTGCCGTGTTCGTCGCGACTTCCGTCGACGCAGGGTGGACGTTCGCGCCGATCGTCCTCCTCGCGCTCGCCGGCTACGTCGCGCTCTACGTCGCCCGCTGGCTGACCGTGCGGCGCGAGGGCGGCGCGCGGGCCGCGTCGGCGTGGCGGCTCACGTCCTGGTGCGCCGGGGTGCTCGTGCTGCTCGTCGCCCTCATCTCGCCCGTCGACCGCCTGGGCGAGCAGCTCGCGACGATGCACATGGTCCAGCACCTGCTGATCGCCGACCTCGCGCCGATCCTGCTGATCCTCGGGCTCACGCGCTGGCTGCTGCGGCCCGCGACCCGGCGCATCCACCGGATCGAGCGCGCGGCCGGCCCGTTGGCGCATCCGGTCGTCGGCGTCGTCGCCTACGTCGGCGTCATGTGGCTCTGGCACGTCCCGGCGCTCTACGACGCCGCGCTCGAGCACCCCGCGGTCCATGTGCTCGAGCACCTGAGCTTCGCCGCCGCAGGGTTCCTGTACTGGTGGTTCCTGCTCTCCCCCATCCGCTCGCGCCTGCGGCTGAGCGGGATGGGACCCGTCGCCTACATGTTCTCGACGAAGGTGCTCGTCGGGCTGCTCGGGATCGTCCTCGCGTTCGCCCCGGAGCTGCTCTACGACGCGTACGGGACGGACGGGCGTCGGTGGGGCCTCACGCCGCTCGACGACCAGCACGTCGCCGGGCTCGTGATGGCGCTGGAGCAGTCGATCGTCATGGGCATCGCGCTCGCCTGGCTGTTCGCCCGCATGCTCGCGGAGTCGGAGGCCGAGGAGCAGCGCGCCGAGCGCTACGCGAACCCGTAGACCCGGGGTCAGCGCTGGAAGCGTGGCTCCGCGGCGCCGGCGGCGGCGGGGAGCGCGTCGCGCCCGTTGCCGGCCTCCACCGCGGCCGCCTCCCGGCCCGGCAGCGCGTCGCGGCCGTCGCCCGCGTCCACCGCGGGCGGCGCGTCGGGGCGCTCCTCGACCGCCGGCGCGGCGGGCTCGGCGGCGGCCTCGCCCGCGCCCTCGACGAACGGCCGCAACAGGTCGAGCGGCAGCGGGAACACGATCGTCGAGCTCGGGCTGACGCCGATCTCGGTCAGCGTGTGGAGGTAGCGGAGCTGCAGCGCCGCGGGATTCGGCGCGATCACCTCCGCCGCGTCGCGCAGGCGCTGCGACGCCTGAAACTCGCCCTCGGCGTGGATGACCTTCGCGCGCCGCTCGCGCTCGGCCTCGGCCTGCCGCGCCATCGCGCGCTGCATGGCGGTCGGAATCTCGACGTCCTTGATCTCCACGGCGGTCACCTTCACGCCCCACGGGTCCGTCTGCTCGTCGATGATCTGCTGGAGCGACTCGTTCAGCCGCTCGCGGTCGGAGAGCAGCATGTCCAGCTCGGCCTTGCCGAGCACGGAGCGAAGCGTCGTCTGGGCGATCTGCGACGTGGCCGCGAGGTAGCGCTCGACCTCCACGACCGCGCTCGTGGCGTCGACCACGCGGAAGTAGGCGACCGCGTTCACCTTGGCGGACACGTTGTCGCGCGTGATGAGGTCCTGCGGCGGGATGTCGAGGACGACCGTGCGGAGGTCGACGCGGACCATGCGGTCGATCGCGGGGATGAGGAGGACGAGGCCCGGTCCCTTCTGCCCGATGAGGCGCCCGAGCCGGAACACCACCGCGCGCTCGTACTCGCGCAGGATCCGCACGGACGCGCCGGCAAGCGCGGCGACGAGTACCACCACGACGCAGACGAACACGAGCACAGCAGTCATCGGTCGACCTCCCATGGATCGGCGCGCCGGACGGTGAGGGTGAGGCCCTCGACGTGGTCGACGACGACGGCGTCGCCGGCGACCGGCGGCGGGTCGTCCTCGTCGGCCCAGGAGCGGCGCGCGCGCCAGAGCGCGCCGTCGAGCATGACCTGGCCCGTCGGCTCGAGCGGCCGCCGCACGACGCCGAGCCGGCCGACGAGCCCCTCCGCCCCGCAGCGC
>DATMVH010000077.1:0-7928 GCA_035563395.1 Solirubrobacteraceae bacterium | reverse complement strand
CGCCGCCCGGCCCGCCGTCCTGCCCGAACAGCCGGCCGAGGCCGTTGTAGCCCACGATCAGCGACCAGATGCTGTTGTCGCTCGTTCCCGAGACCCACGGCCGGCCGGACGCGGGGGTGAGCCAGACGAGCACCGGCCAGGCCAGCCCCACGGCGGTCATGGCGGCGCCGCCGGCCAGCAGCGAGCGCACCGCGGCGAGCCGGCCCTTCGGCGCGACGTACACGAGCGCGGCGGCGATGGCCGGCACGACGAGCAGCGCGGCGGCCATCTTCGCCTCGAAGCCCAGGCCGACGCAGACGCCAGCCAGGACGACCCAGCGCATGCGTCCGTCCTCGAGCGCGCGGACGGTCGCCCACACCGCGCCCGTGGCGCAGAGGACGAGCAGCGCGTCCGGGTTGTTGTGGCGCGAGATCGCGACGGTGATCGGCGTCAGCACGAGCGCGAGACCGGTCGCGAACCCGGCCGCACGCCCGAAGCGCCGGCGCGTCAGGTCGTAGCCGAGCGCGACGGTGGCGACGCCCATCAGCGCCTGCGGCACGAGCATGCTCCACGAGCTGAAGCCGAACAGGCGCACGGAGAGCGCCTGGACCCAGAGGGCGAGGGGCGGCTTGTCGACGGTCATCACGCCCCCGGCGTCGAACGAGCCGTAGAGGAAGGCATGCCAGCTCTCGCTCATGGAGCGGACGGCGGCGCCGTAGTACTCGTTGGCGAAGCCGTTGCGGTCCAGCGCCCACACGTCCAAAACAGCGGCGAAGAGGAGGAGGGCGGCGAGCTCTGGGCGGCGGCGCGCGACCGCGCGCGCGTCCCAGCGCGGGCGTGCCGCGGCGCGGCGGCCGCGCAGGATGATCGAGGGAGTCGACATGGCGCCAGCATCGGCGCGCGGTCCGGGAGGCCGCTGGGGCCTTCCTGGGAGCGTCCTGGGCGCCCCCGCTTGCGTGCCCCCTGCTGCGCCGCATAGGCTTTCCTCCCCGGCGAAAGGGTCGGAGTGGCTGCAGCGCCGGCGCGTCACCCGGTAGACGTCGAGGCTCCCGCCGTCCCGAGGCCGCTCGCCGGCCTCGTCGAGCGCCCGCGGCTGCTCGCGATGCTCGATCGCGGCGCGGAGGGCCCCGTGACGCTCCTCTCCGCCCCGGCGGGAAGCGGCAAGACCATGCTCCTGTCGTCGTGGCTGCAGCGCCGGCGGGCGGACGGCGCGGTGGCCTGGGTCGCGGTGGAGCGCGAGGAGGAGGACGCCACGCGCTTCTGGGGCATGGTCATGGACGCCGTGCGCGCGTCGGGCGCGGTCGCCCCGGGCGACCCGCTCGCCACGCTCCTGCCCGCGCCGCTCGGCGGGCAGGACGAGTTCCTCGGGCGCCTGATCGAGGGCCTCGGCCGCCTTCCGGGGACGCTGGTGCTCGTGCTCGACGACCTCCACGAGCTCCGCTCCGAGGACGCGCTGCGGGGGCTCGAACGGCTGCTGGCGCGGGCTCCGGCGCGCCTTCGCACGGTGATCTCCAGCCGGCGCGACCCGAAGCTCGGCCTGCACCGCCTCCGCCTCGCCGGAGCCCTGACGGAGCTGCGGGGCGCCGACCTCGACTTCTCCGCGGAGGAGGCGGCGGAGCTGCTCGCGACCGCGGGCGCCGACGTCGCGCCCGGCGACCTCGCCCGGCTGCATCAGCGTACGGAGGGCTGGGCGGCCGCGCTGCGCCTCGCCGCGCTGTCGCTCGCGCGTCACGACGCCGCGGACCGCTTCGTGGCGGAGTTCTCCGGCAGCGAGCGCACCGTCGCCGAGTACCTGGTCGGGGAGGTGCTCGACAGCTTGGCGCCGGACGTGCGCCGGCTGCTGCTGCGCACCTCCATCCTGGAACGCGTCACCGGGCCGCTCGCCGACGCGCTCACCGGCCGCAGCGACGGGGCCCGCCACCTCCACGAGCTCGAGGAGGCGAACGCGCTGGTCGTCGCCGTCGACGTCGGGCGCTCGTGGTTCCGCTATCACCACCTGCTCGCGGACCTGCTGCGCCTCGAGCTGCAGCGCGAGGCGCCGGACGAAGTGCCGGGGCTGCACCGGATCGCCGCGCGGTGGCACGACGACCACGGCCACCCGGTCGAGGCGATCCGGCACGCGCTCGCCGGGCGCGACCCCGAGCTCGCCGCCGAGCTGCTCGGCCGCCACTGGGCGCACCTCCTCCTCGACGGGGAAGAGGCGACGCTCGGCGCGCTGCTCGCGGGCCTTCCCGCGGACGCGACCGAGGCCGACGCCGAGCTGGCGGCCATCGCGGCCGCCGACCGCCTGGGCCGGTCGCGCTGGGCGGAGGCGGACGCGCTGCTCGCGTCCGCCGAGCACTCGATCGGCGCGGTCCCGGAGGCCCGCCGGCGGCGCGCGGAGACGGCGCTGGCCACCGTCGAGCTGCTCCGCGCGCGGCGGCTGGGCGGGCTCGAGACGGTCGTCGACCGTGCCGAGGCGCTGCTGCGCGGCGCGCATGGCGGCCCGGCCGGCGAGGAGCTCCAGGCGCTGGCGCTCATGAACCTCGGCATCGCCGAGACCTGGACGCTGCGCCTCGCGGAGGCGCGGGCGCACGTGGAGGAGGGCCTGGCGCTCGGGCGCAGGACCGGCCGGCCGTACGTGGAGGTCGGATGCCTCGCGGCGCTGGCCGTCATCGCGTCGCTCGCCGGCCGCTCGGACCTCGCCGAGGACCCGGTGCGGCAGGCGATCGCGGTCGCGGAGCGCGTCGGCTGGTCGGCCCAGCCGCCCGCGGCCGTCCCGTACCTGACGATGGGCTCCCTGCTGATCGAGCGCGGGCAGTTCGCCGAGGGCGAGACGTGGATCGACCGCGCCGCGCCGATCCTCGCCGACGCCCCCGAGCCGTCGGCGAGCGTCGGGCTGCGGCACGAGCAGGGGCGGCTCGCCTTCGTCCGCGGGCGCCATGCCGACGCGCTCGCGGCCTTCCGCGACGGCGAGCGGCTCGCCGGCCTGCTGCGCGCGCCGCACTTCCTCGGCGTCGTCGAGCGCCAGTGGGTGCTGCGCTGCCACCTCGCGCTGGGCGAGCCGGAACCCGTGCGAGCGGCGCTGGCCGAGGGCGGCGAGGGCGCGTTCTGGCGCAGCCTCGACGCCCGCCTGCGGCTCGCCTCGGACGACCCGCAGGGCGCGGTGGACGCCGTCGCGCCGGTGCTCGCCGGGAAGGCCCACGTGTATCACCCGCCGTTCGAGATCGAGGCGGTGATCCTCGACGCCGTCGCGCGCGCACGCCTGGGCGACCGGGAGCGGGCCGAGCGCGGCGTCGAGCGGGCGCTCGCCCTCGCGGAGCCCCAGGGCCGCGCCTTCATGATCCTCACCGTGCCGGGCGTGCGCGAGGTGCTCGAGTCCCATCCGCGCCACCGCACGGCCCACGCCGGCCACCTCGCGACGCTGCTCGACCTGCTCGCCGGGGTCGAGCCCGGCGGCCCGCCGGCGGGCGAGCTGGACGAGCCGCTCAGCGAGCGCGAGCTCGCGGTCCTGCGCTTCCTGCCGACGAACCTCTCGGCGCCGGAGATCGCGAGCGAGCTCATCCTCTCCGTCCACACCGTCAAGACGCACATGCGCAAGCTCTACGCGAAGCTCGACGTGCATACGCGGGCGGAGGCGGTGCAGCGCGGGCGGGCGCTCGGGCTCCTCGCCCCGGCGCGGCGCGGCTGAGCCGCGTCACACCTTCACACCCATCGTGCGATGACGCGTCACACGGCCGGCGCGCACCCTCCTGAGGCCCCCGCTCCCGTCCCCCGGAGGTCTCCCTTGTCATCCGTGCTGCACCGCATCGCGGTCTTCTCCGCACGCCGGCGCGCGGTCGTCATCGGCGTGTGGCTCGTGCTGCTCGTCGGGCTCGGCTTCGCCGCCCACGCCGCCGGCACGAAGTACAGCTCCAGCGCCACCGTCGCCGGCTCCGACAGCGCGGCGGCGACCGACGTCATGGCGCGCTCCTTCTCGGAGGAGCTGCCGGACGCCAGCCCGATCGTCTTCCACACCGACGAAGGCAAGGTGACCGACGCCGAGCATCGAGCGGTCGTCGAGGAATCCGTCGCGGCGCTGTCGCAGGCCGAGGGCGTCGCGAGCGTCACCGATCCGTTCGCCGAAGGCGCCGCCACGGTGTCCGAAGACGGCAGAACCGCCTACGCCACCGTCCTGCCGTCGTCGGCGCTCGGCGACATGTCCGTCGCGGACGCCGAGCAGATCGTCGAGACCGCGCAGGAGCCCGCCGAGGGCACCGGCGTGCAGGTGGAGGCCGGCGGCCAGCTCGGCACCAAGGTGTCGAAGGCCGAGGCGAAGACGAGCGAGATCGTCGGCATCGCCGCCGCCATGCTCATCCTCGTCCTCGTCTTCGGGACGGTGACCGCGATGGTGCTGCCGATCGCCGTGGCGATCTTCGGGCTCATCTGCGGCCTCAGCCTCGTCTCCCTGCTGGGTCATGTCGTCGCCGTGCCGGACGTCGCGCCGACCGTGGCGACGATGATCGGCCTCGGGGTGGGCATCGACTACTCGCTGTTCATCGTCACGCGGGCGCGCTCCGCGCGGTACGACGGGATGAGCACGCACGACGCGATCGGGCACGCGGCGGCGACGTCCGGCAGCGCCGTGGCCTTCGCCGGCGGCACGGTCGTCATCGCGCTCCTGGCCCTCGCGGTCTCCGGCGTGTCGCTGATCACCGTGCTCGGGCAGGCGTCCGCCCTCGTCGTCGTCGTCGCCGTGCTCGCCTCGATGACGCTCCTGCCCGCGCTGCTCGGCCTGTGCGGCGACCGGATCGAGCGGCTGCGCATCGGCCGCGACCGGCGCCCGGCGCTCGGCCACAGCGTCTACTGGCAGAAGTGGGGCGCGCGGCTCGCCCGCCGGCCCGGGTTCGCCGCCGTCGGCTCCGTGGTCGCGCTGCTCGCCCTCACCTCGCCGGTGACGAGCCTCGAGCTCGGCCTGACCGACCAGTCCAGCGCGCCGGCGTCGAGCACGTCGCGGCAGGCGTACGACCTCCTCACGGAGGGCTTCGGCGCGGGCGCGAACGGCTCGCTGCTCGTGACCGCGGATCTCGGCTCGGAGCAGGCGACGGGGCCGGACGACCCGCGGCTCGTGGAGCTGCATGCGGGCCTCGCCGCGAGCGACGGCGCGCAAGCGGTGGGCGCGCCGCAGGTGTCCGAGGACGGCACCGCCGCCCTGATCACCGTCGTCCCGAAGGGCTCGCCGACCTCCGACGTGACGAAGGACCTCGTGAACGAGGCACGCGACGAGATCATCCCGGCGAGCGGCGTCGATGCCCACGTCGGCGGCTCGACGGCGCAGCAGCTCGACCTGGCGGATCTGATCGCGCAGCGCCTGCCGCTCATCATCGCGGTGGTCGTCGGCCTCAGCATGGTGCTGCTGCTCGTCGCCTTCCGCTCGGCGATCGTCCCGCTGCAGGCCGCCGTCGTGAACCTGCTGTCCGTCGGCGCGGCGTACGGCATCGTCACCGCCGTCTTCCAGGACGGCCACGGCGCGACCGCCATCGGGCTGGACGGCGCCATCCCGATCGTCTCCTACGTCCCGATGATGATGTTCGCGATCCTCTTCGGCCTTGCGATGGACTACCAGGTCTTCCTCCTCAGCCGCGTGCGGGAGGAGATCGACGCCGGCAAGTCCGCGCGCCGGGCGGTGATCGACGGCCTCGCCGGCACCGGCAAGGTCATCGCGTCGGCGGCGGCGATCATGGTGGCGGTCTTCGCCAGCTTCATCCTCAACGGCGATCCCACGGTCAAGGAGTTCGGCGTCGGCCTCGCCTCGGCGATCCTCATCGCCGGCACGATGGTCTGCGTCCTCCTGCCCGCCGTGATGCTGCTCATGGGGCGCCGCACCTGGTGGCTGCCGCGCCGGCTCGACCGCATCCTGCCGCACATCAGCGTCGAGGGGCCCGCGCACGGCCCCGCCGACCCCGCGCCCGGGCCGCAGCCCGCCTGAGCGCCCCGGCTCCACCCGCAGGTCCCACCCAACCCACCCACCACCAACCGCGCACGCGGCGGGACGCCCGCGTCCCGCCGCGTGCGCGAAGGAGGAACCACGATGTCCGTTGCCCACAGCACCACCATCCCCGCAGCCGCCAGCCCCGCCCGCCGCAGCTCGCTCTTGCGGTGGATCGGCGGGGGCACGCTCGGCGCCACGGTGCTCAGCGCCGTCGCCATCGCCGCCTGGCCGGCCTCGGCCACCGACGAGGCGCGCGCCGACGGCGAGCGCTTCGGCGAGGCGGTCGCGCAGCTCTACGCCGCCGACAGCTCGGCCGAGGTCGACGCCGCGCTGACCGAGATGGACGCAGCGGTGGCCGACACGCGCGCGCACGCCGGCGACGCCGTCGCCGACCAGGTCGCCGCCCAGGAGGACGCGCTCGCGCGCGCCGCCGACGGCTTCGTCGGCTCCCACACGTCGGACGACGCGTTCTCGGTCGACCTCTACCAGGCCGAGCTCAACGGTGCGATCGACGACCTCACGAGCAACGCGGAGGACTTCCGCACGCAGGGCCCCGAGGTCCGGCAGGCGTTCTGGGAGGGCTACGAGACCGGCGTGTCCGGCTCCTAGCCCCGGCGATTCGAGACCCGCGAGGAGATGCCGATGTCCGTCGAGACCCAGCCCTACGCCAGGCGCTGGCAGGCCCTGGCCGTCCTGGCCGTGAGCCTGCTGGTCGTCACCGTGGGCAACACGATCCTCAACGTCGCGCTGCCGACGATCCGCGAGGAGTTCGACGCCGGCTCGAGCGAGCTGCAATGGATCGTGGACGGCTACCTGCTCTCCTTCGCGGGTCTCCTGCTCGCGGCGGGCGGCCTCGGCGACCGCTTCGGTCGCCGGCGGGCGCTCGTCGCCGGGCTCGGCATCTTCGCCGCCGGCTCGCTTCTCGCCGCGTTCGCGACCACGTCGACCGCGCTGATCGCCGCGCGCGTGGTCATGGGCGTCGGCGCGGCCGGGATCATGCCGACGACTCTCTCCATCCTCACGAACATCTTCCCGGAGCGCGAGCGCCCCAAGGCGATCGCCGTCTGGGCCGCCGTCTCCGGCCTCGGTGTCGCGATCGGCCCGATCTCCGGTGGCTGGCTGATCGAGCACTTCGACTGGAGCGCGATCTTCCTGATGAACCTCCCCGCCGTCGTGGCGTGCCTCGCGGGCGCTCTGGTCCTCGTCCCGGAGTCGCGCGACCCGGCGTCGCCGCGGCTCGACTGGTGCGGCGCCGGCCTGTCCATCGCCGGCCTCACGACGCTCGTGTGGGGCCTGATCGAGGCGCCGGAGCGCGGCTGGACGGACCCGGTGACCCTTGGCGCGTTCGGCATCGGCGCGGCGATCCTCGGGGCGTTCGTCGCGTGGGAGCGCCGGGTCGCGCACCCGATGCTCGACGTGAGCGTGTTCCGCAACCCGCGCTTCAGCGCGGCGAGCGCCTCCGTCACCTTCGTCTACTTCGCCCTGATGGGCGTCATGTACTTCCTGACCACCTACCTGCAGACGGTCCTCGGCTACAGCGCGCTCGACGCGGGGATCCGGCTGCTGCCGGTCGCCGGGGGCATGATCGTCGCCGCGCGGATCTCGGTCGTGCTCACCCGCCGCGTGGGCACCACGGTCCCCGTCGCCTCCGGGCTCGGGATCGCCGCCGGCGCGCTGGCACTGCTCGCCGGGTTCGACGTCGACCAGGCCTACGGCGAGATCGCCCTCACGCTGGGCCTCATGGGCGCCGGCATCGGGCTCGCCATGGCGCCCGCCACCGAGGCGATCATGGGCTCGGTGCCGAAGGCCAAGGCGGGCGTCGGCTCGGCGATGAACGACGTCGTGCGCGAGGTGGCGGGCACGCTCGGCGTCGCCGTGCTCGGCAGCATCCTCACGAGCGCCTACGCGGCGGGGATGGCGGGCGCCGTCGCCGGGCTGCCCGACGGCGCCGCGACGGCCGCGAGCGACAACGTCGGCGCGGCGCACGAGGTCGCCGCGC
>DATMVH010000076.1:0-3622 GCA_035563395.1 Solirubrobacteraceae bacterium | reverse complement strand
GGCGACGGCGGCCTGGCATCCAGCGCGCGGGCGCTCGCGTGCTTCACCGAGGCGCTGCTGTCGGGCGGGCTCGTCCCGCGGGCGCGCCTGCGGGAGATGGTCACGCCCGGGCCGCGACGGCATCTTCCCGGCTACGGGCTCGGGCTCGTCAGCCGTCGCGACGGCGCGGCGGTGGTCGCCGGGCACGACGGGTTCTACCTCGGCTGGACCGCCTCGACGGGGATGGACGACGCGACGGGCACGACCGTCGCCGCGGTCGCGAACCTCGGCGGCGTGCGGATCCCCGCCGCGCGCATCGCGGCGGCGGCGCGCCGGGCGCTCGCGGCGGCGTAGCGCGCCCCCGTCAGACCTCCCACCAGCCCTGCACGACCTCCGCGTCCTTGTTGTCCGTGTTGGGCGCGCCGAAGGCGAGGTACTCGATGCCCTCCGGGCCGCCCTCGATGCAGCGCATGACGTCGGACGGCACCCGGATGGCGTCCCACCGCCGCAGGTTCACGACCTCGTCGTCGAGCTTGATCCGCCCGCCGCCGCCCAGCACGACGTAAACCTCCTCCTGCTCGGCGTGCCGGTGGCCGAACGGCTGGCGGAAGTCCGGCGCGATGCGGAAGTAGCTCAGGCCGGAGTTCTCGAGCTCGAGCGGGACGCGGCCGTAGCGCGCCTCGAGGTTCGGCGAGAGGCCGAAGCGGGGCGCCATGTCGTCGATCTCGTCCTTGACGTTGACCTTCGTGTGGTTGCCCATGGCGGCAACCTAGTACGAGGTCACGCCGGGAAGCCGTCGCAACCGCGCAGCGCGTCGAGGTCGCGGTCGCCGGCCGCCCAGCGCGGCACCTCGGCCGGGTTCGCGGCGGCGGCGGCGCGGAGATGCCGCATCGCGTCGTCCAGACGTCCGGCGCGCGCCTCGACGCACGCGAGGTCGTAGAGCAGCGCGGGGCTGTCCGGGTGCTCCTCGAGCCCTTCGGTGAACAGCGCGATGGCACGGTCCCGGTCCTCCGCTTGGGCGTACCGGTCGGCGCGGAAGCACGCAGACCTCCTCGTGACGGCCTGCGCCGGCCCCCAGCTCGTCGTGCTCCTCGACCACGAGGTCGCCGGCCGCGCGCGCCGTGTAGGCGTTGATCCCGAAGGCGCGGATGCCGAGCCTGGCGCGGAGCGGGCGCCAGAGCAGCTCGCCCTTGAGCACCGGGATGGCCTCGACATCGTCGAGGCGGACCGACCTGTAGGCGGGAGGAGGCACGAGGGACAGCGTACGGACCGGCATCTAGCCTTGGGGTCGTGACCCCGTTCGGCTCCCTCGGCGACTCGTTCTCCTCCTTCTTCGACGCCGTCGGCAGCTTCGCGGAGAACCTCGCCGCCGTCCGCTGGGGGTCGCTCGTCATCGCCCTCGCGCTGTTCCTCGCCTACCTCTCCGTCCGCGCCCGCGCGTCGTTCCACATCCTCCGCGCCGCCTATCCCGGCGAGCGCATCCAGTACCGGAGGATCTGGGGCGCCTACCTCGCGGGCTACGGGTTCAACGCCGTCGTGCCCGCGCGCGGCGGGGACGTCGTCCGCCTGTTCCTCACCCGCACGTCGGTGCCGCGCTCGAGCTATCCCGCCGTCGGCTCCTCGTTCTTCGTCGAGCAGCTGTTCGACCTGTCGATGGCGATACCGATCCTCATCTTCGCCTTCAGCCAGGGCGCCTTCCCGAAGCCGCCGGACTTCTCGAAGCTGCCCGCGTTCGACCTCGCGTTCTTCGCGTCGCACCCGCGCTTCACGCTCTTCCTCCTGACCGTGCTCGCGATCCTCTCCCTCGTGGCCTTCGCGCTGCTCTCCGCACGGGTCCGCGCGTTCTGGGCGCGCGTGCGCCAGGGGCTCACGATCCTGCGGGACCGCCGGCGCTACTTCCGCGAGGTCTGGCTCGTCCAGCTCGGCGGCTGGGGCCTGCGCTTCGCCGCCTTCTGGTTCCTGCTCGAGGCGTTCAACGTCGGCGGGTCGGTGCAGAACGTGCTGCTCGTGCTCGGCGTCAACGCGGTGGCGGCGCTCGTGCCGTTCACGCCCGGCGGCGCGGGCGTGCAGCAGGCGCTGCTCGTGCAGGTCTTCTCCGGCACCGCCACGGGCGCCACGGTCGCGGCCTACAGCGTCGGCCAGCAGATCGCGATCGGGGCGGTCACGTTCGCGGCCGGCTTCGCCGCGCTCGTCTTCATCTTCCGCTTCCGGTCGTTCAAGGAGGTCATCGCGGCCGGGCGCGCGTCGCGGGTCGCGCCGGACGAGGCGGACACCGTGGCGGCGGCCTAGCGGGTCAGGACAGTCCCTGGCGCGCCTCGCGCACCAGCGTGACGGCCTCCGGGAAGACGACCGCCATCACCGACCGGATCTGCTGGGCCTGCTGCTCGGGGGTGCCCTGCACGTTGACCCGGTTGATCGCCGCGACGGTCATGTCGACCGCGAGCTTGATCGCGTTGTCCGCCCAGGCCAGCGACTGGCTGGCCTGCATCTGCTCGGCCATCTCCTGCAGCCGCTTCTGGAAGTCGGGGTCCTGAAAGAAGCCGAAGCCCTCCATGAGCGCCATGGTACTGCGGCGCGGCCGGGCGGGCACGCACCTAGAATCGGGGCATGGCCGTGCGCACTCCCAGCCAGCTCGCGTGGCGGCGCCGCGTGGAGGCGGGGATCCGCTGCGCGGCGCCCGTGCTCGACCTCGTGCTCGCCGTCGGCGACCGCGTCTCGCGCGTCGCGGGCCGCGGCGACGCGGAGCCGGAGCCGCCCCGCCGCCTCTCCGGCGCGGCCGCGCGCGGTGCGCTCCGCCCGGGTGCCGACCGATCCTGACGCCGCCGCGGATACAGTTCACCCCTCCGTGGCCGCCACCGGCATCGCAGACCACCTCGCCTGGGAGGCCCGCCAGCGGCGTCCGGCGGCGATCGCGGCGCTCGTCGCCGCGGTCCTGACGCTCGCCGGGTCGGTCTACGGCGGGATCCTGTTCGCCGACGTGCCCCGCAGCGGGATGCTCGAGGCGCTGGAGCGCGCGGCGCGCCCGGGCGACGTGGAGCAGCTCGTCTCCCTGCGCGTCCCGGTCTACCAGTTCTACGAGGACAAGGCCGCCGGCGTGCTCGTGTCGACGTTCATGCGCGCGATCGGCCTGCTCGGCCTGGGCTGGGCGCTCACGTACCTCGCGGTGGCGACGCGGGCGCGCCGTCCCGAGCTGCCGCGGATCGCCCAGTACCTGCCGATCATCGGCGCCGGGCTCTCGGCGGTGGCCACGATCCTCTCCACGGTGGCGACGCTGATCGCCGTCGGCGACTTCCTCGACGGCCCGCGCACCGTGGCCGAGGCGGGCAACATCACGCAGAACGGCCTGCTCGTCACCGCGCAGCTGATCAACCTGCCGGGCCTGCTCGCGCTCGCCCTCGCGCTCGTGCTGATCTCGCTCAACGCGATGCGGACCGGGCTGCTGACCCGCTTCATGGGCGTGCTGGGCATGATCACCGGCGCGCTGCTCGTGTTCCCGATCGGCTCGCCGCTGCCGATCGTGCAGTGCTTCTGGCTGCTCATGCTCGGCTTGCTGTTCCTCGGCCGCTCGCCCGGCGGCGCGCCGCCGGCGTGGGAGACGGGGGAGGCGATGCCGTGGCCGGGCGGCGGCTCGCGCCGGCAGCGC
>DATMVH010000075.1:0-2249 GCA_035563395.1 Solirubrobacteraceae bacterium | reverse complement strand
TACCGGGAGCTCGAGGAGGAGATCGAGACGACGCGGCGCGACAAGGAGGCCGCGATCGAGAACCAGGAGTTCGAGAAGGCCGCGCAGCTGCGCGACCAGGAGCGGCGCCTCACGAACAAGAAGCGCGAGCTCGAGGACGCCTGGGAGTCGGGCGAGGGCGGCGAGCGCCCCTCCATCGGCGAGGAGGAGATCGCGGACATCGTCTCCATGTGGACGGGCATCCCGGTCTTCAAGCTCACGGAGGCCGAGACCCAGAAGCTCATGCGCATGGAGGAGGAGCTCCACAAGCGCGTCATCGGCCAGCACCAGGCGATCGAGGTCATCTCCAAGGCCATCCGCCGCTCGCGCGCCGGCCTGAAGGACCCGAAGCGCCCGACCGGCTCGTTCGTCTTCCTCGGCCCGTCCGGCGTGGGCAAGACGGAGCTGGCGCGGACGCTCGCGGAGTTCCTCTTCGGCGACGAGGACGCGATGGTCCGGATCGACATGTCGGAGTACATGGAGAAGCACGCCGTGTCCCGGCTGGTCGGCTCGCCTCCGGGCTACGTCGGCTACGACGAGGGCGGCCAGCTCACGGAGGCCGTGCGCCGCAAGCCGTACTCGGTGCTCCTGCTCGACGAGATCGAGAAGGCCCACCCGGACGTCTTCAACATCCTCCTGCAGATCCTGGAGGACGGGCGCCTGACGGACTCGCAGGGGCGCACGGTCGACTTCCGCCACGCCATCGTGATCATGACCTCGAACATCGGGGCGAGCGAGATCGCGCGGAACACCCCGCTCGGCTTCGCGGTCTCCGACGACGAGACCGGCATCACGTACGACGACATGAAGGCGCGGATCATGGGCGAGCTCAAGAAGGTCTTCCGGCCCGAGTTCCTCAACCGCATCGACGACGTGATCGTCTTCCACAAGCTCACCAAGGAGGAGATCAAGCAGATCGTCGACCTCCTGCTGCGGCGCATCCGCGCGTCGCTGGCGGAGCGCGAGCTGCAGCTCGAGCTCACGGAGACCGCGGAGGACTTCCTGGTCGACAAGGGCTGGGACCCGTCGATGGGCGCCCGCCCGCTGCGCCGGGCGATCCAGCGCTACATCGAGGACCCGCTCGCCGACTTCGTGCTCAAGAGCGAGCTGGTGCCGGGCGGGACCGTGATGGTGGAGGTCCCGCAGGAGGGCGACGACCGCGACGTCGTGCTCTCGATCGTCAAGCCCGAGAAGCCGGCGCCGGTCGGCGTCGGCGGGCGCGACGGCGAGGACAAGGGCGGCGGGGAGCCGGGCGCGCTCGACCAGCCGCCGGTGGAGCAGCCGGACGCCCAGTGAGCGCCTCGCGCGCGCCATAGGACCTGCGACGAGGGCGCCCCGCGGGGCGCCCTCGGTCGTTCCGGGGAGCTGGTCCGGCGCGCGCGGGAATACGGCGGCGCCCGCGGTCGTCGTGCCAGACATGCGACACCCCGCTTCCCCGCGCACCGGCGACGGCCTGATCCCTCCGTACGTGATGGCCTTCGCCGTCATGGTCGCGCTGCTCCTCATCCCGCCGCTGCTCGGCGCGTAGCCGGCGCGGATGCCGAGGCGCTGCACGGCGCCCGCCGCCCCGGCGGCGGGACCGGCTTCCCTTGTGCGTCAGCGGCCCTCGAGCGCAGCGAGCCCCGCAGCGAGCGACTCGCTGCTCGTCGCGTCCAGCGAGTGGATGGGCGCGTCTGCGTCGCAAGCGGCGAGCGTCACGGCTCGTGACGCCTCGCCGTCCGAGAGGCCCGGTACGAGGGCTCGCCGCGCATGTCGCGCGTGTCATCGGTGATGCGGTGCCAGCGCCGGACTCCGATCGCCGGAGCCTCCTCCGCCGCTCGTTTCGCGGCTGCTCCGCGGCTCCGCGCGGCCACCGTGCGTCCTGCCGCTCGGCGAAAGGCCGGCGCCCGCTGCATTTCTCGGTCGCCCCCCAAGGGAACCGGCCAGCAGCGCGGAGCACGCGGAGACCGCGGGGTCCACGCTTCCGTCCCGGCTGCGGGGGCGAGGCCGTCCGGGCCGCCGCCTACCGTCTTGCGACCGCCATGGCCCGCCCGTCCACCGTCTTCACCTGCTCGGCCTGCGCCCACGAGGCGTCGAAGTGGCACGGGCGCTGTCCGGGCTGCGGCGAGTGGAACACGCTCGTCGAGGGGCAGCGGGCGCCGGCCGCCGCGCGCGGGGCGTCCTCCCCGTCCCGCGCCGCGCGGCCGGTGCGGCTCGCCGACGTGCGGGCGGAGCGCGTCGCGCGGCTGACG
>DATMVH010000074.1:0-7018 GCA_035563395.1 Solirubrobacteraceae bacterium | reverse complement strand
CGCGATCCACCGCCTGCGCCGCGACGTGGGCGACGCCTTCGTCGCCCGCGGCCACGTAGGCGCCGTGCGCACCGTCGCGCAGGACCACCTCGGCGGCCCCGAGCGCGGCGAGTCGCCGCACCGCGTCCCCGGCCGGCGACGGGCCGTGGAGCAGCGTCAGGTCGTCGCGGCCGGCGAGGACCACGGTCGCGACGGCTGCGACCCGCCCGATGGACGCCGCGGCGGCCTCCGCGGACGGCCAGCCTGCCGGCCGGTAGTTCGTGTCCAGGCTGATCCGCGCCCCCGCCGCCCGCAGGGCGCGCAGGCGCTCGACCAGCGCTTCGAGCGACGCGGGCGTCGTGAGCTGGAGCGTGATGCCGGACAGGTGGACGACGTCGCCGTCGATCCGGTCGATCCAGCCGGTGGAGCGGAGCAGGTGCCGCGCGGCGGACTCCCCGCGCCAGTACGTGAAGCGGCGCTCCCCCGACGGGGACGTGCGGATGGAGTAGAGGCCGGGCACCCGGCCCGGGACGGTGACCGCGCGGTCCGCGATCCCCTCGGCGCGGCACTCCGCACGCAAGGCGTCGCTGTACTCGTCGTCGCCCAGCCCGGTGAGGTAGCCCGTCTCGACGTCGATCCCCAGCTCGGCCGCGGTCCGGCGGAAGTAGACCGCGGTGTTGTAGGTGTCGCCCGCGAAGCCGAGCCGCAGCGTCCGGTCGTCGACGTGCGTCAGCTCGACCATGCACTCGCCCACGCAGAGCATGCGCGTCACCCCGCAACGACCTCCGTCTCCATCGGTCCATCATTCCCGGTGCGCGGCCCGCGCGGCGTCCCGGCCCCGGTACAGTCGGCGAGGCGTCGCCGGGATGATCGCGCGGACGCGCGCGACAGGAGAGGTCTGCGGTGCCCGATCTGCCACAGCAGCCGTCGCCCGAGAACCGGATCGAGCGGGCGCTGGTGCGCGCTGACGCCGAGGCGCTGGACGAGCTGCTGCGGGCGGACCCGACCGCGGCGACCGCGCCCGTCCACGGCCTGCCGCCGCTGCTCGTGCTCCTGCGCCGCTCGACCGCCCCTGGCCAAGACGTGCGCGCGTGCGCGCGGCTGCTGCTCGACGCGGGCGCCGACCCGGACAGCCACACCGTGGAATGGGGCGGCGAGGGGCGGATGACGGCGCTCTTCGACGCCGTCGAGCGGAGCGACCTCGAGCTCGCCCGGCTGCTCGTGGACCGCGGCGCCGAGCGAGACGAGGACGCCTTCTACCACGCGTGCGAGCAGGGCGACACCGCGTTCCTCGACGTACTCCACCGGCCGGGCCATGAGGACCTCGTCAACCACAAGCTCGACTTCGAGGACACCGCCGGCCTGCAGTGGTTCCTCGACCGCGGCGTCGATGTCAACGCCCACCGCTGCCTGCACCACGCGATCGCGCGCGGCCGCGGGCCGGCGATCGTCCGGATGCTGCTGGACGCCGGTGCGGACCCGGACCTGCCGTGGGACCGCTGGGACGCGGGACGGCGGCCGCTCGCCCTCGCCGCCCGCTGCGGGCACCTCGCGGCGTACGAGCTGCTCGCCGCCCGCGGCGCCTCCGCCGAGCTGGATGCCGTCGACGCCGCGGTGCTGGCGGTCGCGCGCGGCGAGTCCGTCGCGTTGCCGAGCGCGCCGCCGCCGGCGCTCGGCATGCCCCCGGGCGACGACTACGGCTGGATCCTCGGCCAGTTCGCGCTGCTCGGCCGGACCGGCGTGGTGCGCGCGCTGCTCGACGCCGGCCTGCCGGTCGACACGCGCGGCTGGAGCAACTTCACGCCGCTCGAGCAGGCCGCCATGCACGGGCGCCACGAGACCGTCCGCCTGCTGATCGCCCGCGGCGCCGACGTCACCGACTGCGCGTTCGACGACGAGGGCCCGACGCCGCTCGACTGCGCGCTGTGGGGCCTGCGCAACAACCGCGCCGAGGACGGCGACTACGCCGGAACGGTCGCGGTGCTGGTCGCCGCCGGCGCGCCGACCCGCATCTCGCCGCCCACCGGGGACGCGGCCGTCGACGCGATCCTCCACGCCCGGTGACCGGCGGTCAGTGCACCGGGTCAGGCGCGGCGTGGCGGCGTCCGCTCGCGGCGACCAGCACGGCGCTGACGAGGAGCAGCGCGGACAGCAGCGCCATCGTAGCCTCGTAGCCGTCGAGGCCGTCGTGCAGGACGCCGGCCAGGGCGGGGAAGGCCGCCCGGCCGCCGGCGATGATCGCGGCCTGGGCGCCCATGGCGAGGCCGAAGACCGCGGTGGCCACCCACTCGCCCATGACGACGGCGCGCAATGGGAGCGCCGCGCCGAAGACCAGGCCGAAGAGCACGAACGACAGCACCATCTGCCAGTAGGCGTCGCCGCCGATCATCAGCGCCGTCGAGGCGCAGAGGACGAGCAGGACGGCCGCGAGCAGATCGGTGCCCCGCACGCGGCGGGCCAGGACCGGCAGGACGAACCGCCCCGGCAGCGTGAGGAGGCCCGCGATCGCCGCCCACAGGGTCACGGTCGCGAGGCCGAAGCCGTCCTCCTCGAAGCGCGCGACGCGATGGACGACGACGGCTTCGAGCGCGCCGTAGGCGAGGACCGTTCCGGCGGTGAACCACCCGAGCCGGCCGTGCGCGAGGTGCGTCGCCCGGCGCATGGCCCCCGGCGCCCGGACGGGCCGCGGCGGAGGCGTGGCCCGGACGGCCAGCGCCGCGACCGGCGCGCACGCGCCCAGCAGCATGGCGAACAGCCGCGTGGCGTCCCGCCAGCCGAGCGCGTCGACGAGCGCCGCGGTCGCCGGGGTGAAGATCGGTCCCGAGAAGCCGGCCGTGAGCGTGAGGATCCCGATCGCGCGGGCGCGCGACCGGGGGCCGAAGGCGTGCTGGATCGCGACATAGGCGGGCTCGTAGAAGGTCATCGCGATCGCCGGTCCGAGCACGAGCCACCACACCGCGAGGACCTGCCACGCGCTCGCCGCCAGCGAGAAGCCGAGCAGGCCGGCCGCCGCCACGAGCGTCCCGGCGGTGATGATCCACCGGACGCCGGCCCGGTCCGCGACGCGACCGACCGGCACGGCGGCGAGCCCGGAGGCGACGACCGCGCCGCCGTACGCGGTGGACAGCAGCGCGCGGGAGAAGTCGGCGCCCGCGGCGTCGTCGGTGATGAGGACGGCGAACCCGTAGTACAGGGCGCCGTAGGCGACGGTGACGACGAGACAGAGGGCGAGAATCAGCGCCGCGCGGCCTTCCGTGTCCCTCATGGCTCGCGGCACATCATCCCCTGCGCGGCACGGATCGAAAGCTGTTGATATGACGACGGTCGCCTGCTAGCGTCTCGCAACGAAGGTTGTCGATATGAGCACGCCGCTGCCCACACTGCCCGCCGGTCCGGCCGCCGCCGCGTGCTGCCCGCCGTCGACGGCGCTCGACGCCGCGCTCGACGCGGAGCGCCTCGCGGCCCTCGCCAAGGCACTGGCGGAGCCGGTCCGGGTGCACATCCTCGACGTGCTCCGGCGGCACGGCGAGCCGCTCTGCCAGTGCGAGCTCGTCCCGCTGTTCGACATCCCCCAGTCGACGCTCTCGCACCACGTCAACAAGCTCGTCAAGGCCGGGCTGGTCGAGGTCGAGCGCCGGCACAAGTGGGCCTACTACTCCGTCTCTCCCGCCGCCCTGGAGGAACTGACCGCATGGCTGAGCTGATCTCGTCCTGCTGCGCGCCCGAGGCGCAGGCCGACTGCTGCGCGCCGGGCGACAAGGACGCCTGCTGCTCGACCGGAGCCGCCGGCGGCTGCGGCTGCGCGGCGGGCGAGCCCGCGGCCGCCGACCTGCGCGAGGCCGTCCGCCGGCGCTACGCCGCGGCCGCGCGACAGCAGGGCGGGGCGTGCGGCTGCGCACCCGCGGGCGCTTCCGGCGTGTTCGGCGCCGGCTTGTACGGCGAGGCTGAGCGGGACGCCGCGCCGGCGGGCGCGCTGCGGGCGTCGCTGGGCTGCGGCGTGCCGACCGCGGTCGCCGACCTGCACGAGGGCGAGACGGTGCTCGACCTCGGCTCGGGCGCGGGAGCGGACGTCCTGATCAGCGCCCGCCGCGTCGGCCCGACGGGCAAGGCCATCGGGCTCGACATGACGGACGAGATGCTCGCGCTCTCGCGCGCCAACGCGGCGGCGGCCGGGGTCGCCAACGCGGAGTTCGTCCAGGGCTATCTCGAGGACGTCCCGCTGCCGGACGGCTCCGTCGACGTCGTCATCTCCAACTGCGTGATCAACCTCGCCGCCGACAAGCGCCGGGTGCTGGCGGAAGCGGCGCGGGTGCTCAGGCCGGGAGGCCGCTTCGCGGTGTCCGACGTCGTCGCGGACCCGGACATGGACGCGGAGACCCGAGCGGACGTGGCGGCGTTCACCGGCTGCATCGCCGGTGCGCTCACCGCGTCCGAGTTCCGGGCGGCGCTCGTCGCCGCCGGGCTGACCGACGTCGAGATCCGCGAGACCCATCGCGTGCACGACCACGCCGCGGCCGCGATCGTCCGCGCGCGGAAGCCGCGCCGGGAGGCCGCGTGACCGCGGCGCCGGCGAGCGCGCGCGCCACGGACGGCATCCGCACGGCGACCGCCGCCGACGCGGACTCGATCGCCGCGATCTACAACGCCGGGATCGCGGAGCGGGAGGCGACGTTCGAGACGGACGTGCGCGCCGCCGACGACGTCCGCGGCTGGCTGGAACGCGATCGCGAGCCGGTGCTCGTCGCGGAGCGCGCGGGCGCTGTCGTCGGCTGGGCCCGGGTCATCCGCTCCTCCGACCGCTGCGCGTACGCGGGCGTCGGCGAGTACACGATCTACCTCGATCCGGCGGCGCGCGGCCGCGGCGCCGGCCGCGCGCTGCTCGACGCGCTCGTGGCCGCCGCGGAGCGCGCCGGGTACTGGAAGCTGCAGGGCAAGCTGTTCACGACCAACGCCGCGAGCATCGCGCTCGCCCGCTCCTGCGGCTTCCGGGAGGTCGGCGTCTTCGAGCGCCACGGCCGGCTCGACGGCGCCTGGCGGGACGTCCTGGTCGTCGAGCGGTTGCTCGGCGAGGCGGCGCGCTGATGGCGACCGCCCTGTTCGTCTGCCTCCACAACGCCGGCCGCTCCCAGATGAGCCAGGCGCTGTTCGAGCGCGCCGCGGCCGGACGGCACCGCGCGCTGTCGGCGGGCAGCGAGGCCGATCCCGGCGGCCGTGTGCACCCGGAGGTCGTCGAGGTGATGCGCGAGCTCGGGATCGACGTCTCCGGGCGCCGCCCGCAGCGGCTCTCGCGCGCGCTGGCCGAGCAGGCCGACGTCGTCGTGACCATGGGCTGCGGGGACGCGTGCCCGTACATCCCCGGCAAGCGGTACGTCGACTGGGACCTGCCCGACCCCAAGGGCCGGCCGGCCGGCGAGGTCCGCGCGACGCGCGACGAGATCGGGCGGCGCGTGGAGGCCCTCGTCGCCGAGCTCGACGGCGCCGGACGCGGCCCGGCCGGGTGAAATCCACTCGGGTTTCGCGAGTTTCTACCCTTGTGGCATGACGTACGTCATCGCCGGCAGCTGCATCAAGGACGATTCCTGCATCGAGGTCTGCCCCGTCGACTGCATCCATCCGAAGCCGGGAGCCCCGGACTTCGAGACGGCGGAGCAGCTCTACATCGACCCGGAGGTCTGCATCGACTGCGACGCGTGCGTCGAGGCATGCCCGGTCGACGCCATCTTCCCGGACTTCGAGCTGCCGCCCAAGTGGGCCTACGCGCTCGAGGTCAACGCCGAGTTCTTCGCGGAGAAGAGCACCGCGGAGCGGACCGCCGCGTGATGCTCGGGACGCGACCGCGGGTGGCGATCGTCGGCGCCGGACCGGCCGGGGCCTTCGCCGCCGCCTGCCTGCTGCGGGCCCGCGGCGACGCCGAGATCGACTTCCTCGAGCGGCTTCCCACCCCGTGGGGGCTGCTGCGCGCCGGGGTCGCGCCCGATCACCAGGAGATCAAGCGGCTCGAGCGCACGTTCGACGCGCAGACGCTCCAGCGCGGCTGCCGGTTCTTCGGCAACGTCGAGGTCGGCGTCGACGTGACCCACGCCGAGCTGCTCGAGCGCTACTCGGCGGTGATCTACGCGACGGGCGCCCAGACCGACAAGTCGCTCGGCATCCCGGGCGAGGACCTGGCGGGAAGCTGGGCCGCCACCGAGTTCGTCGCCTGGTACAACGGCCACCCCGACTACCGTGAGCTCGAGTTCGACCTGTCCGCCCGCCGCGCGGTGGTGATCGGCAACGGGAACGTGGCCGCGGACGTGACGCGGATGCTCCTGCTCAGCGAGCCGGAGCTCGAGCGGACGGACGTCGCCGACCATGCGCTGGAGGCGCTGCGCGCGAGCCGCATCGAGGAGGTCGTGGTGCTCGGGCGGCGCGGGCCGGCGCAGGCCGCGTTCACCAGCGCCGAGCTGCGCGAGCTCGGCCGCCTCGACGGCGTCGGCGTCCGCGTCGACCCGCGCGAAGTCGAGATCGATCCCGTCTCGGCGGCCTGGCTGGCCGAGCACGGCACGTTCACGGCGCGCAAGAACGTCCAGCTCCTGCACGAGTTCGCCGCCCGGCCCGAGGACGCGCAGGCGCGGCGGCGGGTCGCTCTGCGGTTCTTCCGCTCGCCCGCCGAGATCCGCGGCGACGGGCGCGTCGAGGCCATCGACGTCCGTCGCACCGAGCTCGTGCGCGGCGACGACGGGGCGGTGCGGGCGCGGCCCGTCGACGGGCCCGTCGAGACGATCGAGTGCGGGCTCGTGCTGCGCTCCGTCGGCTACCAGGCGGTGCCGCTGCCCGACGTCCCGTTCGACGAGCGCGCCTACGTGCTGCCCAACGACCGCGGCCGTGTGCTCGGGCCGGACGGCGAGCCGGTCCCGGGCGTCTACACCGTCGGCTGGATCAAGCGCGGGCCGACCGGCATCCTCGGCACCAACAAGCGTGACGCGAACGAGACCGTCGAGCGCCTTGTGGAGGACCTCGACGCGCTGCCGCAGCCGCCCGAGGACGGCATCGACGCGCT
>DATMVH010000073.1:0-2354 GCA_035563395.1 Solirubrobacteraceae bacterium | reverse complement strand
AGCACGCCGGGAAGCGCGAGGCTGGCGTCGCGCAGCACGTGCAGCAGCAGCGCCGGCTCGCCGCGCTCGTGGCCGCCCTCGACATGGTGCAGGAGGACGAGCACCGAACCGGCGCCGTACGCGAGCGCGACCGCGAGGACGGCGGTGACGCGCAGCGGAAGTACCCGGCTCACGCCTGCCTCCCGTCGTCGATCGTGACATGACCGTGTCCGCCGGACGTCGCCGGCAGCGGGATCGTGATCGGGCTCGCGCGGTCGACGTCGTCGAAGACGAGGCTGAGCGCCGGCCCGGCGGCCGGCACGCGGAAGGCGAGCCGCTGGTGGAGCACCGTGTCACCGGAGAGGACCGGCGAGCGCCGGAGCGGCTGAACGGGGGACACGGTTCCGGGGGCGCGCCCCACCCGCAGGCGGAACTGCCCGGGGGAATACGGCACGGCGGCCTGCCGCCGGTTCTCGACGCGCACGACGACGCGGAGCTCCGAGACCGGCGCACCGTCGGCGGCGGCGTGTCCGTGGCGTCGGATGAGCGGGACGCGCGCGACGCGCTCGACCGTGAGCGCGCCGAAGCTCGCGCGGGCCTCGGGGCCGCTGGGCTGGAGAACGCCGGCGTGGACGCCGTCCGTGAGCGTGGCGACGGCGAGCACGGCGCCGGAACAGGCGAGCGCCGCGGTCGCCGCGACCAGTGTCACGGCAGGAGCAGCCGGCGGAAGGGACGCCCGTATCCGGGCGTCTGACTGGGGCATGTCAGCTTCCGAACGTGAAGGGTTTTCGGGATCAGAACTTCAGGGCATGACGCAGAAGCTGGAGTCGGCGCTCCGGCGCGCTGGTCTGCGGCGTCGAACGTCCTCCTCGGGACGAGGCGATCGGTTCGCGACTGAACATCGACGGGCGGCCATGCGGCGGCCGGCACCGCTCGGGCGGGGGTCCTCGCGCAGTCGGCGCCGACCGGCAGCCGCGCATGGTCCGCGGGCGGTGCGCGCGGACCTCCGTCGGCGGCGCGGGGTCGTTCACCGGGGCTCGTGGTCGTTCAGGGGCGTACCGGCTCGCGCGCGGCCGATGGCAGCGACGGGCGAGGGTCACGCGACCCTCCCAGATCCGGTTCATCGGCGCAACCGGACGTCCGTCGTATAGGGGCGCGGCCCAAGGTCGCGCGGATCCCGTGTTGATGGTGCAACCGTCACCGATTCCCGTTCACGCGAGTGTCACTTCGTGCTCGTCCGTCACGGCGAACGCAGCGGACGTGCACCTGCAGTAGGCCATCCGCCTCCGTGCGGATCACGACGGTCCGGCTCCCGGCGCGCCGGCGGTCGCACGCACGATCCGCCCGCCGCGTCGAGCGCATGGTGCCATCGCAGGCGCGTCACCGATGTGCGCGTTCGATGAACGCGTCACTCCGGTGCGAGCGAGAACCGCATGCGGATCAGGGCGCCGGCCGGATCGCGGTCGGTCACGACGAGCTCCTCGCAGCTCTGGGCCATGAGCATCATCCCGACGCCGAGGCCGGGGCTGTCCGGCCGGGGGCGTACGCCGCGGCCCGTGTCCTCGACCGCGACGTACAGGACGCCGTCGTCGACGGTCGCCTCGACGTGGATGTCGCCGGGCTGCGGCGCCTCGATGTAGGCGTGCATGACGACGTTCGTGGCCGCCTCGGAGACCGCGAGCTCCACGGCCTCGACCGTCTCCGGCGCAGCGCCGTGGGCCGCGGCGAAGGCGGCGAGCGACGAACGGATCGGCGCGATCGACTCCGCGCGGGCGGGGTGGACGTCCTCGTAGCGCACCGGTGGACGCTATCCGCGGCGGCCGACGCGAGCGAGCGCGACGGCGTCGACTCACGGCGCGAGCCGGACGTGGAGGTGGTCGTCGTGGTTGACGAGCGGCTGCACGATGCGCGGCGGGCCGCGCAGCCCGAGGCTCGGCCCGGTGAAGACGAAGCGCGCGCCGGCAGCGACGAAGCGGTCGACCAGGTCCTGCGCGAGCCGGCGATCGACCTGGCTCGGATGCCGTGCGGCGCGGACGCGGCGGTCGCGCCGCGGGTAGTAGACGTCCGCGTCGAGGCCGTTCTGATGCGAGACGTGGCCGGGCCCGCCGGAGACCTCCGGGCCGAAGTAGCCGCCCTGACGCCGGCTCAGGTCGCCGACCAGGACGAGTGGGGCATCCGGGTGCGCGCGGCGGTGCTCGCGCGCGACGCGCAGCAGGAGCCGCACGAGCCGATCGGTGCCCGTGCGCCGCCAGGCGAGGTTCGGGGACCGCTTCCGGACGGGATGCCACGTCGCGTGGTCCGGGCCCGCGACCGGTAGCGTCACGCCGCGGACGAGCGCACCCGCGGTCGGGCTCCCGAGCGCCACCGACGGACGG
>DATMVH010000072.1:0-8281 GCA_035563395.1 Solirubrobacteraceae bacterium | reverse complement strand
GCGCCGGACGGCCATGGCGCAAGCGTGACACGCCGGCCGCGCGGCTCCGGCGGGCGGGCGCGCCGCCGCGCGCCCGCCCGGTGTGGCCGTCAGACCCGGTGGTTCGCGACGATGATCCCGTCCGGGTCGACCGCGGCGCGGATCTCGCGCAGCCGGCGGTGGTCCTCCGGGCGGTAGAACGTCGCCGGGTCCACGGGCTTCTCGGAGAAGTTGAGGTAGTTGGCGCCGCTCGCCCACGGCGCGAGCGCCTCGTCGAAGCGCTCGAGGCTCGCCTCGACGGCCGCGCCCATGTCCGGCGACAGCGCCAGCCCGCCGCCGAAGGACAGGTAGTCGCCGTGCATCTTCGCCGCCACGCCCGCGCCCTCCGGCACGCGTCCCACGGCGCCGCCGAGGTGGCGGATCTCCGTGAACAGCAGCGCCGTCCCGGAGCCCGCGCCGGCCGCCGTGACCCAGGCGTCGATCGCCGCGTCGTCGATCGGGTCCAGCAGCGCGCCGGACCCCACGTACGGGATGGGCTCCTCGGGGTCCATGTGGATGCGGCTGAGGCCGACGGGCGGGATGAGCCCGAAGGTGTCGAGCTCCGGCTCGAGCGCGCGCAGCGGGGCGAGCAGCGCCTCGGCCTCGTCGTGCGGGCCGAGGATCGCGCCGTCGATGACCACCACGGAGCGGCCCTGCACGAACTCCGGCAGCTCGGGCAGCGGCGGGAAGTGCATGATCCGCGCGGAGGTGGTCGCCTCGTCCGGGACCGCGGTCGTCCACTCGCGCCACGCGCGCAGCACCTCGCCCGCGCGCTCGGCGGGCCACAGCAGCATGCCCGCGTAGACGGCCGGGGCGACGTAGAGGCGGAACTCCAGCGCGGTGACGATGCCCAGGTTGCCGCCGCCGCCGCGGACCGCCCAGAACAGGTCGGCCTCCTGGTCCGCGGTGGCGCGCACGAAGCGCCCGTCGGCGGTCACGAGCTCCACCGCCGTCACGCTGTTGGCGGCGAGGCCGTGCTTGCGAGCGAGCCAGCTGAGGCCGCCGCCGAGCGTGTAGCCCACGACGCCGACGTCCGGCGACGAGCCCGACAGCGGGGCGAGCCCGAGCTTCGAGGTCTCCTCGGTCACCTCGATCCAGAGCGTGCCCGCCTCGACGCGCGCGATCCGCGCCTCCGCGTCGATCGAGACGCCGCGCATCCGCTGGGTGCTGAGGAGGACGACGTCGCCGAGGTCCGGCAGCGGCGCGGCGTTGTGGCCGGTCCCCTGCGGGGCGACGCGCAGCCCGCGGGCCCGCGCGAAGTCGACGATCGCCACGACGTCGATGGCGTCGGCCGGGAACGCGACGAGCGCCGGCCGCTGGTCGACGGCAAGGTTCCACGCGCGCCGCGCGAGGTCGTACTCCCGGTCGCCGGGGGCGACGACGTCGCCGGTGAGGGAGGCCGCGAGGGTGACCGCGTCGAGGGCGAGGGTCTCCGTGTTCAGCATGTGCGTGAGTCGTCTCCGTCGGATCGCTGTGATCGCTGTCGGAGGCGATGGTCCGGGTTGGGCGCCCAAGGCGCATCGGGGGAATCCCTAGTCGCGCCGCCGGGTGACGTGCTTGGGGTGCGGGGGGCACGAGCAGGGCGTTCGGGACGTGCGAGCACGGCGTTCGGCCGGCACGACCCGGGCGTTCGGCGACCACGAAGACCGCGCATGCCGGCCGGTCGCCGCGGGCACGAACGCCTCGGTGGAGTCGTTCGTCGAGAGCCTGACGCGCGGGAACCCGACCGAGGTCAAGGTCGTGCTCGCCTCGGTCGCCACCGCGCTGGCCGTCTACCAGCTCGTCCTCATCTGCGTGGCGTACGCGAAGCTCCGCCCGCGCTTCCTGGCCGGCGAGGCGGCGGGGCGCGCGCACCGCGCCTCGGGCGACGCGATCGTGGTGCTGCTCGTCGTCGTGGCGGTCATGTGCCTCGGGTACTTCGGGATCGAGGACGACGGCGCGCTGCACGCGGCGACCGGCGCGGCGCTCCTCGTCGTGCTCGCCGTCAAGGTCGTGGTGCTCCGGTGGTGGCACGCCGCGGGCCGGATGCTTCCCGTCCTCGGCGGGCTGGTCTTCGGCCTGCTCGCGCTCACCTGGGCCAGCTCCGCCGGCGCGTTCCTGGCGGGCTGACGTGCGCCCCCAGACCGTGCAGATGATCGGCTCCCTGCTCGTCGCCCTGGCGATCGTCGCGGCGGTGATCGTGGCCGTGACCGCGCAGCTCGGGCCGACGAGCGCCGCCGAGCTCGAGGCGCGGCAGGAGCGGGAGCGGCAGCGCATCGAGGCGCAGGAGGAGCGCCGGGAGCGGCGGCAGGAACGGCTCGAGGAGCTGCGCGAGAACCGCTGAGCGGGTCAGCCCGCCGAGCGGCCGACGGCGCGGACCAGCGGCGCCGGCGCGGCGACCTCGAGGTCGCGGCGCACCTGCAGGTCGATCCCGCCGGGGGCGAAGACGTCGGAGGAGTGCTGGACGACCTCGCCGTCGGGCAGGTGCATGACCTCCTCGAGCTCGAGCACCGCCATCGTGCCGTCGACGCCGAGCGCGCGGCCGACCCGGTCGCGTCCCGTGATGAGCTTCGGCTTCACCCGCGTGACCGCGAAGGCCACCGGCACCCCGATGCCGAGCAGGACGTCGAGCACCATCCGGCCGTCCTCCAGCATGCGGTGCAGGTCGCCGGCGGCGGGCAGGGTCACGCCGGGGCGCACGACGTCGCGCATCAGGGCGACCGGCTCGCCGTCGGCGAGCACGACGCGCGTGATGGTGCACGCCTCGTCGTCGGGGCTCATCGCGAACGCCGCCGCCGTCTCGGCGCCGATGCGGCGCCGCGCGATCTCGAGGTCGCGGACCGTGAGGACGACGCCGCGGCGGCCGGCGAGCTCGGAGTACGGGCGGAGCACCTCGAGGCCCTCGTGGAACGCGACGGGCCGCATCGCGTGGCCGACGTAGGTGCCGCTTCCCTGCCGGCGCGTGATCTCGCCCGCCTCCTCCAGCCGGTCGAGCGCGGTGCGTAGGGTCCCGCGCGACACGCCGAGCATGCCGGCGAGCTCGAGCTCAGGCGGCAGCCGGTCGCCGGGGCGATGCGCGCCGCGCGCGAGCCACGTCCGCAGCGCCTGCTCCGTCTCGTCGACGAGCGACTGCCGCACGGTCCCCTGCTCCATGAGCCCCATCATCCCACCCCGGCCGCAGTCTGGTGGAAGGCCTTCACCGGGGACTCAGAAGAGCCCGATCGTCCGCCCCTCCGCGTCGATGTCCACGTTGAGCGCCGCCGGCGCCCTGCCGAGGCCCGGCATCTGCGTGATGTCGCCGCACAGCGGCACGAGCCAGCCCGCCCCGGTGTACGCGCGGATGTCGCGCACGGGCAGCGTGAAGTGCTCCGGCGCGTTCAGGAGCGTCGCGTCGGCGCTCAGCGACAGGTGCGTCTTGGCCATGCAGACCGGGAAGTGGCTGAGCCCGTCGGCGGTGAACTGCGTCAGCTTCCTCTCGGCCTCGGGATAGAAGTAGACGTCCGAGGCGCCGTAGACGCGCTTCGCGATCGCCTCGATCTTGTCCTGGATCGGCTCGTCGTCGTCGTAGAGCGGACGGAAGTCGTTCGGCTGCTCGCACGCCTCCACGACCGCCTCCGCGAGGTGCGCGGCGCCCGCGCCGCCCTTGGTAAAGCCCTCGTTCGCCTCCGCGCCGAAGGCGCCCGCCTCGAGCGCGAGGCGCTTGACGAGCTCGATCTCCTCGTTCGTGTCGCCCGGCCGGCGGTTGACCGCCACGACGGCGGGCATGCCGAACTCCCGGATGATCCCGAGGTGGCGGCGGACGTTCGCCATGCCCGACTCGATCCCCTGCAGGGCGTGCGAGCGGTCCACGCGCGGATCGTCCTCGACGCCGCCGTGGTGCTTGATCGCGCGCACCGTGGTGACCAGGACGACGGCGCTCGGCCGCAACCCGCCGAACCGGCAGACGATGTCGAAGAACTTCTCCATCCCCATGTCCGAGCCGAAGCCGGACTCCGTCACGACGTAGTCGGCGATCTTCATGCCCACCTGGTCTGCGACGAGCGAGTTGTTGCCGTGCGCGATGTTCGCGAACGGGCCGCAGTGCATGAGGCACGGCTGGCCCTCGAGCGTCTGGATGAGATTGGGCTTGATCGCGTCCTTGAGCAGCACGGCCATCGCCCCGGCCGCGCCGAGGTCCTCGGCGGTGACGGGCTTGCCGCCGTCGAAGGACTGCGCGACCGTGATGCGCCCGAGCCGGGCGCGGAGGTCCTGCAGGTCGCGCGACACGGCGAGGATGGCCATCACCTCGGACGCGGCGGTGATGTCGAAGCCCGACTCGCGCGGGTAGCCGTTCGCCCGGCCGCCCATGCCGACGGCGATCTGCCGGAGCGCGCGGTCGTTCATGTCGACGGCCCGGCGCCAGCCGACCCGCAGCGCGTCGATCTTGTGCGGGTTGCCGTGCAGGATCGAGGCGTCGAGCATGGCGGCGAGGAGGTTGTTCGCCGCCCCGATGGCGTGGATGTCGCCGGTGAAGTGGAGGTTGAGGTCCTCCATCGGGACGACCTGGGTCATCCCGCCGCCCGCCGCGCCGCCCTTGATGCCGAAGACGGGCCCGAGCGACGGCTCGCGCAGGCACGCGAGCGACTTCCTGCCGATCGCGCCGAGCCCCTGGGTGAGGCCCACGAGCGTCGTGGTCTTGCCCTCGCCGGCCTTCGTCGGCGTCATGCCCGTCACGCAGACGAGCTTGCCGTCGGGCCGGTCGGCGAGCCGCTCCAGCACGGACAGCGCGACCTTCGCCTTGTAGCGGCCGTAGGGCTCGATCTCGTCCGGCTCGAGCCCGCAGCGCTCCGCGATCTGCTCGATCGGGATGAGCTCCGCCTCCTGCGCGATCTCCAGGCTGCTCTTCATCTCCCCTCCGGGTCGTGCACGCTCAATGGCTGACGGCGGCCGCCGCGAGCTCGGACACGAGCTCGTCCTCGTAGAAGCGCTCGAGCCGGAACGGCTGGATCAGCTCGGGCTGGCGCCCGGTGTCGATCAGCTCGGCGAGCGTGGACCCGACGATCGGCGCCGCCTTGAAGCCGTACGTGCCCCAGCCGGCGCTGACGTGGAAGTTCTCGACCTCCGTCCGGCCCAGGATCGGCGAGTAGTCCGGGCTCAGGTCGCAGAGCCCCGCCCACGCGCGCAGGATGCGGGCGTGCTCGAGCTGCGGGAACAGCTCCAGCGTGTGGCGCGTGAGGTCCTGCAGGAAGTTGAGCGTCCCGCTCATCCGGTAGGTGGTCCACGGCTCGATCTCCGAGCCCATGACGAACTCGCCGCGGTCGGTCTGCGAGATGTAGACATGCATCTGCGACGAGACGACGACCACGTCGAGCAGCGGCTTGACCGGCTCGGTCACGCACGCCTGCAGGATGTGGGTGGTGATCGGCATGGGCACGCCGGCCATGTCGGAGACGAGCGTGCTCCAGCCCGCCGTGGCGTTGACCACGACGCCCGCCTCGACGTCGCCGCGGTTCGTCTTCACGCGGGTGACGCGGCCGTTCGAGCGCTCCAGCCCGGTCACCTCGGTGTACGGGTGGATCTCCGCGCCGCCCGCATCCGCGCCGCGCGCGAAGCCCCAGACCACCGCGTCGTGGCGGATGATGCCGCCGGGCGGGTGGTACAGCGCGCCCATGATCGGGTGCACCGCGTCGTCGCCCACGTGCATCGCCGGGGCGAGCCGCTGCACCTCCTCCGGCCCGATGAGCCGCGAGTCGATGCCGTGCAGGCGGTTGACCTCCGCCCGGTTGGCCATCACGAACATCGCCCGGTCGGTGTGGGCGAGCGTGAGGTGCCCGTTCTGGGAGAACAGGAGGTTGAAGCCGAGCTCCGCGGAGAGGCCCTCGTAGAGCTTGATCGAGGCGTCGTAGAACCGCGCGCCCTCGGGCGTCTTGTAGTTGGAGCGCAGGATCGTCGTGTTGCGGCCGGCGGCGCCGGAGCCGATGTAGCTCTTCTCGAGGACGGCGACGTTCGTGATCCCGCGCTGCCGCAGGTAGTAGGCCGTGGCGAGCCCGTGCGAGCCGCCGCCGACGATCACGACGTCGTAGCGCTTCTTGAGGTCGGCGCGCGGCCGCCACATCCGCCGCTTGCGGAACAGGTCACGCACCGGCGCCCGCCTCCTGCCGCACGAGCGCGAGCGCGTCCGCCGCGACCGGGCCGCCGCCGAGATGGCGGGCGGCGTCGGACACGACGGTCCACATGTACTGCCCGTAGGCGGCGCCGAAGAGCACGAGGAAGCGGTCCTCGGCGAGGCACAGGATCCCGCCGGGGGTGCGTGCCACCGAGCCCGGGCGCCACGCGCCGGGCCGGCACACCTCCGGGCGCAGGTCGAGCGCGGTGAAGCGGGCGAACGTCTCGCGGGCGAGCGGCCCGCCGACGACGAGCGCGCCGAAGGCGGTGGTCACGTCGACGGCGGCGCCGCCGAGGCGCTCCCGCACGCCGTCGCGCGCGTCGAGCAGCAGCGTGCGCGTCCGCGTCATCGGCAGCCACCAGCCGTCGCCGTCGAAGGTCGCCGCGCCGAAGTCGAGCCGGAGCGGCGGCTCGCCGGCCACCTCGAGCTTCGCCAGGTGCGAGGCGTCGGCCCAGGCGACGGCGCGCTCGGCAGCGTCGCCGTCCGCGCCCTCGTAGGCGACGGCGACGTTCCAGCCGCCGCGGACCTCGAACCGCGCGCCCGCGGCGCGCGCCTGGCGCTCCATGGGACTGCGGGCCACCGCCCCCTCGGCTCCGGGGACGAGGAACTCGAAGCTCACGAGCGCAGCACCTCCCCCTCCGGGTCGTAGAACGGTCGCGTGGTGACCGTGGCCGCGTGGTCCCGGCGCTCGTCGCAGATCGTGATCGTCGCGCCGTCGCTCGCGAGCGCCGCCGGCACCCAGGCCATCCCGATCACCTGCCCGAGCTGGGGCGAGCGCCGCGCGCTCGTGACCTGGCCGAGCGGTCCCCCGTCGGCCGCGCGCACCACCGCGCCCTCCGTGGGCACGTGGCCGTCGGCCATCGTGAACCCGACGAGCGTCGTCTGGGCGGGATGCTCGGCGGCGTGCTCGAGCGCCCAGCGGCCGATGAAGTCCTCGTCCTTGTCGAGCTTCACGATCCACGGCATGGCGGCGCCGTAGGGCGTGGACTCCGAGTCCGTGTCCTGCCCGACGATGACGTGGAGCTTCTGCAGCCGCAGCACGCGCTGCGGCTCGAGCCCGAACGGGCGCGCCCCGCGCTCCACGAGCGCATCCCACACGTGCTCGCCGTAGGCGGCCGGGAAGTGGATCTCGTAGCCCACCTCCCCCACGAAGCCGATGCGCATGAGCAGCGCGTCGACGCCCGCCACCGCGGCGCGCTTGCCGTCGAGGTAGGCGAAGGCCGCCGCCGACACGTCGAGGTCCGTGAGGCCGGCGAGGATGGTTCGCGCCTCCGGGCCGGCGAGGTTGACGGCCGAGAGGCCCTGCGTGAGGTCGGTGACGTGCGCCTCGAGGTCCCAGGTCGCGAGCCACCAGCCGAACCACTCCTCGATCGCGGCCGCGCCGCTCGAGGTCGTCGTCACGTAGAAGGACTCGTCGTCGAGCCGGCAGATCGTGCCGTCGTCGATGATCCGCCCCGCGTCGGAGGTCATCACCCCGTAGCGCACGCGGCCGGGTTCGAGGTTCGACAGCCGGTTCGGGTACAGCCGGTCGAGCAGCTCGCCGGCGCCGGGCCCGCGGACCAGCAGCTTGCCGAGCGTCGAGACGTCGATCACGCCGGCCGACTCGTGGACGGCGAGCGCCTCGCCCTCCGGGTCGCCATAGTCGTAGGCGCGGCGCCAGTCGCCCGCCCACTTGACGTTCGCGCGCTGCTCGCGCTGGCGGCCGTGGATGGCGGACCGCTTGGCCGGCTCGAACGGCCGGCCGGCGAGCACGCCCATCGGGACGGAGACCCACGGCGGCCGCGCCGTGGTCATGCCGACCTCCGCAGGAGTGAGTCCGGTGTGGGCGCCGAGCGCGCGGATCGCCGCGAGCTGCGAGAAGCGGCCCTGCGACGGGCCCATCGTCACCGTCGTGTAGCGCTTGGACAGCTCGATGGAGTCGTAGCCCTCCGCCGCCGCGTAGGCGATGTCCTTGACCGTCTGGTCCTCGTCGAGGTCGACGAACGCCTTGCCGCCGCGCTTGCCGTCGCGGGCGTAGGCGGGCGGCGTGGCCACCGGCGATGCCGGCGGCCGCGCGGCGAGCTCGCCCTGCAGGTCGCGCAGCTCGGCGCGCGCCGCGGCCTCGCCGCTCCCGAGAACGATCGCCGCCTCGGCGCCCGC
>DATMVH010000071.1:0-5222 GCA_035563395.1 Solirubrobacteraceae bacterium | reverse complement strand
TCGTCCGTGCGGGCGACCCGCGCCAGCTCGGCGAGCGCCGCCCGAACGGCCGCATCGTCGCGCGCCGCGCGCCAGTCGGCGAGCGCCGCGCGCTGCTCGGCCTCGACGGCGGGGTCGACGACGAGGATGCCGCCCTCCGCGTCCGCGGTGAGCGGCGAGGGCTCCGTCTCGGCGAACCGGTTGACGCCGACGAGCACCTGCTCGCCCGACTCGATGCGGGCGATCCGCGCCCGGTGCGACTCGACGAGCGCCGCCTTCATGTACCCGACCGCCTCCACGGCCCCGCCGCGCTCGGCGACGCGCGCCATCTCCTCGCGCGCGCCCTCCGTCAGCTCCGCCACGAGGCCGTCCATGACCTTCGACCCCTCGAAGATGTCCGGGTACTCGAGCAGGTCGGTCTCGTACGCGAGCACCTGCTGGATCCGCAGGGACCACTGCTGGTCCCACGGCCGCGGCAGCCCGAGCGCCTCGTTCCACGCCGGGAGCTGGATCGCGCGCGCCCGCGCGTCGCGGCCGAGCGTGACGGCGAGCGCCTCGAGCACGATGCGCTGGACGTTGTTCTCGGGCTGGGACTCCGTGAGCCCGAGGGAGTTCACCTGCACGCCGTAGCGGAACCGGCGCGCCCGCGGGTCCTCCACGCCGTAGCGGGTGCGGCCGAGCTCGTCCCACAGCCGCGCCATCGCGCGCAGCTTCGCGTGCTCCTCGACGAAGCGGACGCCGGCGTTGACGAAGAAGGAGATCCGCGCGAAGACCTGCGGCATCCGGTCCGCGCCGACGAGCGGCCGGACCTCGTCGAGCACCGCGATCGCCGTGGACATGGCGTAGGCGATCTCCTGCACGGGCGTCGCGCCCGCCTCCTGCAGGTGGTAGGAGCAGATGTTGACCGGGTTCCAGCGCGGGACGTGCTCCACCGTGAAGGCGACCACGTCGGCGATCAGCCGCATGCTCGGGCCGGGCGGGAAGGCGTACGTCCCGCGCGAGAGGTACTCCTTGATGATGTCGTTCTGCGTCGTGCCCTGCAGCGCCGCCGGCTCGACCCCCTGCTCCTCGGCGCAGACGATGTAGAGCGCGAGCAGCCAGGCCGCCGTCGCGTTGATCGTCATCGAGGTGTTCATGCGGTCGAGCGGGATCCCGTCCAGCAGTGCGCGCATGTCGCCGCGGTGGGCGATCGGGACGCCGACCTTGCCGACCTCGCCGCGCGCGAGCTCGTGGTCGGGGTCGTAGCCCGTCTGCGTCGGCAGGTCGAACGCGACGGAGAGCCCGGTCTGGCCCTTCGCCAGGTTGCGCCGGTAGAGCTCGTTGGAGCGCCGGGCCGTGGAGTGCCCCGCGTAGGTGCGCATCATCCACGGGCGGTCGGGCTCCGGCAGGCGGTGGCTCATGGGCTGGATTGTGTCCCAACGGGTATGACTGCGCGCCATATGCGCCCCATCGACCTGCGCCACAAGGGAACGGACAAGGTCATCTGCTGCTGGGTCGCCGACGGCGTGCTCGTGGACCCCGGGCCGCAGTCGACCGAGGACACGCTGCTGGCGGCGCTGGACGGCGATGCGCCGCGCGCGATCCTGCTCACCCACATCCACTTCGACCACGCCGGCGCGACGGGCGCGCTGCTGCGCCGGTGGCCGGACGTGCCCGTCTTCGTGCACGAGCGCGGGGCGCCGCACATGGCTGATCCGTCGCGGCTCGTGGCGAGCGCCGCCCGCCTGTACGGGGGGGAGGAGGGCCTGCGCGACCTCTGGGGCGAGGTCGTCCCGGTGCCGCAGGACGCCATGCGGATCCTCCGCGGCGGCGAGACCGTGCTCGACGCCTTCCGCGTCGAGTACACGCCGGGCCACGCCTCCCACCACGTCTGCTACCTGCACGAGCCGAGCGGCATGGCGTTCGTGGGCGACGTGGCGGGCGTCCGCATCCCGCCGAGCGAGTTCGTGCTCGCGCCGACGCCGCCGCCGGACATCGACCTCGACGCGTGGGAGCGCTCGCTCGACGTCGTCGCCGGCTGGGACCCCGGCGCGCTGGGGCTGACGCACTTCGGCCGGGTCGACGACGTCGGCGATCACCTCGCGCGCATGCGCGAGCGCCTGCACGAGCAGGCGCGGCTCGCGCGCGCGCACGGCTCGGAGGCCTTCGCGGCCGGCCTGCGCCAGCGGGTCGCCGAGCACGCGCCGGACCTCGAGGTCGCCTACGAGCAGGCGGCGCCGGCCGAGCAGCTCTATCTCGGCCTCGACCGCTGGCACCGCAAGCGCGCCGAGGCCGCCGCACGAAGCTGACGGCGGTCCTATCGTCCTCGGGGTGTCCGCGTCCTCCGAGCGCCCTGGCCTGCTCGACCGCGAGGGCGCCTGGCTCGCAGACCTGCGCGCGCAGCTCGGCGAGCTGACGCTGCGCGACGAGCATCGCCTCGGCCGGCGGCTCGAGCGCCTGCGCGGCGGGGGCGACGCGGCGGGGCGCGCGAAGCTCGAGGCCGAGATCGAGCGGGCGCGGGCCCGCGTGGAGCGCCGCCGCGCAGCGGTGCCGCCCGTCTCCTATCCGCCGGAGCTCCCGGTCAGCGCCCGGCGCGACGACCTCCTCGCCGCGATCCGCGACCACCAGGTCGTCGTCGTGGCGGGGGAGACGGGATCGGGCAAGACCACCCAGCTGCCGAAGCTGTGCCTCGAGCTGAACCGCGGCGTGCGCGGCGCGATCGCCCACACGCAGCCGCGCCGGCTCGCCGCGCGCACGGTCGCCGAGCGGATCGCCGACGAGCTGCGCGTCCCGCTCGGCGAGGCGGTCGGCTACGCCGTGCGCTTCAGCGACCGCTCGCGCGAGGACACGCTCGTGCGCGTGATGACCGACGGCCTGCTGCTCGCCGGCATCCAGCACGACCCCCAGCTGCGCCGCTACGACACGGTGATCGTCGACGAGGCGCACGAGCGCAGCCTCAACATCGACTTCCTCCTCGGCTACCTCGCGCGGATCCTGCCGAAGCGGCCCGACCTCAAGCTGATCATCACCTCGGCGACGATCGACCCGGAGCGCTTCGCGCGCCACTTCGGCGGCGCGCCGGTGGTCGAGGTGTCCGGCCGCACCTACCCCGTCGAGGTCCGCTACCGCCCACTCGTGGAGCCCGGCGGCGGGGGCGACGACGAGGACGAGGACATGGACCTCGACCGCGACGAGATCGAGGGCGTGGGGGACGCGGTCGACGAACTGCTGCGCGAGGCGCCCGGCGACATCCTCGTCTTCCTCAGCGGGGAGCGGGAGATCCGCGACACCGCGGACGCGCTGACCGGGCGGCTCGGGCCCGGCGTCGAGGTGCTGCCGCTCTACGCGCGGCTGTCGACGTCCGAGCAGCAGCGCATCTTCCGCCCGCACGCCCGCCGGCGCGTCGTGCTCGCCACGAACGTCGCCGAGACGTCGCTCACGGTGCCGGGGATCCGCTACGTCGTCGATGCCGGGACCGCGCGCATCAGCCGCTACAGCGCGCGGCTCAAGGTCCAGCGGCTGCCGATCGAGCGCATCTCCCAGGCGTCCGCCGACCAGCGCAAGGGCCGCTGCGGGCGCACGTCCGAGGGCATCTGCATCCGCCTCTACAGCGAGGAGGACTTCGCGGCGCGCCCGCGCTACACCGACCCGGAGATCCTCCGCACGAGCCTCGCCTCCGTGATCCTCCACATGGCGGCGATCGGGCTCGGCGACGTCGAGGACTTCCCGTTCATGGACCCGCCCGACCGCCGGCAGGTGCGCGACGGGGTCAACCTCCTGCAGGAGCTCGGCGCGCTCGACCCGGGCAAGGACCGCGGGCGCCGGCTCACGCCGCTCGGGCGCCGGCTCGCGCAGATCCCGCTGGACCCGCGCTTCGCGCGCATGGTGCTCGAGGCCGGCCGGCTGGGCTGCGCGGACGAGGTCATCGTCATCGCGGCCGGGCTGTCCATCCAGGACCCGCGCGAGCGCCCGCAGGACCGCCGCGCGACCGCCGACCAGCTCCACGCGCGCTTCAAGGACGAGCGGTCGGACTTCCTCGCCTACCTCGCCCTGTGGCGCTATCTCCGCGAGCAGCAGCGCGAGCTCTCCAACAACCAGTTCCGCAAGAAGGTCCGCGCCGAGTTCCTCCACTACCTGCGGATCCGCGAGTGGCAGGACCTCGTCGGCCAGCTCCGGCATGCGGCCAAGGACGTCGGGATGACGATCAACAAGGCGCCCGCGGAGCCCGACGACGTGCACGTGGCGCTGCTGTCCGGGCTGCTCTCGCACCTGGGCCTGCGCGACGCGCAGCGCAGGGAGTACCAGGGAGCGCGCGGGGCGCGCTTCGCGATCTTCCCGGGGTCGGCCCTGGCCCGCAAGCAGCCGGCGTGGGTGATGGTCGCCGAGCTCGTCGAGACGTCGCGGCTGTGGGGGCGGACCGCCGCGCAGATCCAGCCGCGCTGGGTGGAGCCGCTCGCCGGGCACCTGCTGCGCCGCACCTACGAGGAACCGCGCTGGGACCCGAAGCGCGGCGCCGTGGTGGCGACGGAGCGGGTGACGCTCTATGGCCTGCCGATCGTCGCCGGGCGCACCGTCGCCTACGGGCGGATCGACCCGGCGGCCTCGCGCGAGCTCTTCATCCGCCGCGCGCTCGTCGAGGGGGAGTGGGAGACGCGCCACGACTTCTTCCACGCCAATCGGCGAGCCGTCGAGGAGGTCGAGGCGCTCGAGGACCGCGCGCGGCGGCGCGACATCCTCGTGCCCGACCAGGTGCTGTTCGACTTCTTCGACGCGCGCATCCCGGCGGACGTCGTGTCCGGCACGCACTTCGACCGCTGGTGGCGCGACGAGCGGCGCCGCGACCCCGAGCGCCTCTCCTACACCCGCGAGCTGCTCGTCAACCCCGAGGCCGCGTCCTCGCTCGATCCCCGCGCCCGCCCGCGCGCGTGGCGCCAGGGCGACCTGACGCTCCCGCTGAGCTACCGCTTCGAGCCGGGAACCGAGCACGACGGCGTCACGGTCCACGTCCCGCTGACGGCGCTCGGGGCGCTGCGCCCGGACGGCTTCGAGTGGCTCGTGCCGGGCTTCCGCGTCGAGCTCGTCACGGCGCTCATCCGCTCGCTGCCGAAGGAGCTGCGGCGCCGGCTCGTGCCCGCGCCGGACGTCGCGGCGCAGGCGGTCGAGCGGATGGAGCCGCGGCGCGAGCCGCTGCTCGACGCCCTGTCGGCGGAGCTCGAGCGCTCGCGCGGCGTGCGGATCCCGCGCGACGCGTGGGACCTCGCGCG
>DATMVH010000070.1:0-3444 GCA_035563395.1 Solirubrobacteraceae bacterium | reverse complement strand
ATCGCGCCGGCGAGGATCGGCGTCGCGGGCCGCCCGAGGCCGTGGGGACGCACGAAGGCCTCGACGAAGCGGCGCGACCGCTCGTCCGGCGCGCCGTTGCGGTCGAGCGCGGCGGCGAGGTCCGCAAGGTGCTCGTCGAAGCTCTCGCTGAGGTGCAGGAGGCCGCCGGCGAAGCTGCGCAGGTGCTCGAAGTGCAGGGTCCCCTCCTGGGTCTCGCGGAACTGCGGCGCGAGCATCGTGTAGACGCCGCGGCCGAGCACCGCGCTCTCGATCATGGCCGTGGTGTTCACGCCGATCACCGCGGCCGCGTGGAACATCGAGTCGTAGAAGTCCTCGCGCGACCAGTCCGCGCGGCCGGTCTGCTGCGGGGCGCTGGCGGGCGGCGGGTGGATGGCCACGCGCGGGTCCTCGAGGAGGTCCGGGCGGTCCCACTGGCGCGCGTTCTGCGGGTGCGGGCGGAACAGGACGCCGATCTCGCGCAGGCGCGGATCCTCGGAGGCGCGCAGCCGGCGCAGCCACTCGGCCGCGAACGGCGCCTCGTCCGGCGCGATGAACGACGACGACCCGAGGTAGAGCAGGTACGGGCGCGCGGGGTCGAGCCCGATCCGGGCGGTGAACTGCGCCGCGGTGGTGGCCGGCTCGCGCGCGAACCACTCGTCGAAGTTCTGCGCGCCGGTCACCGTCACGGTCTCGGAATCGAGCCGCTGGAGCTCGGCCGCCTCGCGCCGCTGGGCGTCGTTCCAGACCGCGACCGCGTCCGGCGCCTCGCGGATCAGGCCCTTGTTGGAGAGGTTGTCCCAGCTCGCCACCGTCAGGCACGTCGGCACGCCGGCGACCTTCGCCGCGCGCAGGACCTCCAGCTGCCCGGCGGAGCCGAACAGCGGCGTGATGCAGACGACGTCCGGCTCGTGCTCGCGCAGGAAGCCGAGGGCCTCCTCGCGCACGGGCAGCCCGCGCTCGATCCGGCGCAGCGCCCGATCGACGCGCGCGGGATCGGACGGGTCGGCCACCGCGGGGCGCAGCCACGCCGGCACCTGCCGGCGGGCGCGCGCCCGCAGCTTGGGCGCGTTCGCGTACCGGGGCTCGAGGTAGCGGAGGTAGTCGCTCGCCGCCCGCACGGCACGGCCGAGCGCCGACCAGCCGTCGTCGGGCACCGGCGGCGTCCACGTCCGCGTGACGTTCGGGTGCGCCGCGAGCAGGGCCTCGAAGGCCGCCGACGGGTAGCGGTCGGAGTCGAGCGCGACGCGGACCTCGTGGCCGCGCTCGGCGAGCAGCCGCAGCGTCGACTCGAAGTTCCGGAACAGGCCCGTGTGGGTCAGGAGGTAAAGGATCCGCACGCCGCTATGCCGTCACGCCCGAGATGAGCGCCCGGTCGCCGGCCGCCGGGCTGACGGCCGCGTGCAGCGAGCGCCCGAGCTCCACCGCGTTCTCCGCCGAGCCGTCCACGAGGAACGGCTTGCCGGGGTAGCAGCGGCGCATGGCCGCGTGCAGGAACTGCAGCGTCCGCTCGCGGTCCGGCTCGAAGGCCAGCAGCTCGGCGACCTTCCGCGGGACCTCGCGGAACGAGTCCACGTCCACCGTGACCCCGAAGCCGGAGTAGAACGGCTGGCCGAGCGTCATGACCGCGCGGCCGTACAGCAGCGCCTCGAGGCCGACGGTCGACGAGATCACCGCCACGGCGCGCGCACGCCGGATCAGCTCGTGGGAGCTCGTGTACGGGTCGACCAGCCGGATGTTGTCGCCGCGGCGCAGCCGCCGCAGGAGCGACAAGGGGTTGCGGCCGATCGACATCGGGTGCTCCTTGAGCACGAGATCCACGCCCTGCGGCAGCGAGGCGGCGACGAGCTCGATGATCGCCGCCTGGTCGACGCAGTGCGGGATCACGCGCTTGATCTTGTAGTCGTCCGTGACGTGGAGGGGGAAGTACACGAACGGCCGCGGGTGCTCGCCGAGCGGCTCGTACGACCGGCGCGCCAGGGCCGCGCGCGCCTTCTCGCGCACGTAGTTGCCGGCGAAGTCCTGCGGGCGGAGGTACTCGTTGCGGCGGTCCGCCGTCGCCGACACGGCGACGTGGCGGAGGAAGTCGCGCAGCGACTTCGCCGTCACGCGCGGCCGGCGGTACGCGCGGATCGGCTTGTCCGCCGCCGTGAAGCGGGCGATGAAGGCCTCCACCTCCTCGCGCTCGGCGGGCGCCAGCGGGCGGACGTCCTCGTCCGGGACGATCGGCGCGTGCATGGTGTTCGCGTAGAGCCGGAGCGGCCGCGGGAAGATCGTGTAGAAGAGGAACAGGACGTCGATGCCGCGCTCGAGCGCGACGAGGTGCGCGGCGGTCCGCATCGTCTCGCTGCCGACCTCCGGCACGACGACGTCCGGGCGGACCTCGTCGTAGATCCGCTCGAAGGCCAGGAAGTGGCGGACCGTCCGCTCCACCGCCTCGGCCTCGGTCAACCGGGTGGCCGGCGGGTCGGTCCGGTAGACGTCGCGGAGCGAGAGCAGGTCGTAGGTCGCCTCGATGCGGCGCGCCTCGGCCGCGAGGTCGCGTCCCTCGCCGGCCCGCTCGAGCTCGTCCGGCATGGAGTACGTGCGGAAGCCGGCACGCCGCAGCGACGCGGCCGCGCGCGGCGACCACGTGACGTGCACCGCCTCGTGCCCGAGCCGGACGAGCTCGGCGGTGACGCGACCGTAGAACCGGCTCTCCTCGAAGCCGAAGAGCGAGAGGACCATGAACCGCATGCGCGCCTAGGGTATTGCGGGCGCCCGCGCTGTCGTGCCGCGCGACGGCGCCCGAGCCGGCCGAAGGCCTGCAAACCGGCCGGTATCATCGCCGCCCGATGCTCGCGGCCGCCGACACGGCACGGGACTTCGTGCCGCTCGTGAACCTCGCGCGGATGCTGGTGACCGGCGCCAATCCGGCGGCCCACGACCGGCGTCTCGGGCGCGAGCTCGAGCGCGGCGCGCACGACTTCGTGCTCGACGTCGGCTGCGGCCAGGCGCTCGTGCTCCGGTACGCGCGGCCGCGGCGGTACGTCGGCCTGGACCTGCACCGGCCCTCGCTCGACCGCGCGCGCCGCAAGCGCGGCCGCCCCGGCGTCGAGCTCGTCGAGGCCGACATCACGCGAACGGACCTCGGGGCGTGGCGCGGTGCGGACGTCGCGATCGTCTCCAACGTGCTCCACCACCTCACGGACGACGAGGCGGTCGCGCTGCTCGACCGCATCGCGACCGCGGTGCAGCCGGAGCGGATCCTCGTGCAGGACGCCGAGCCCGCCGGCGCGCTCGCGCCCGTGGTCCGCGCGCTGGACGGCGGCGCGCACCTGCGCGGGCGCGCACAGCTCGCGGCGATGCTGCGGGCGCGCTTCGCCGTGCGGGAGGTCGCCGAGTGGCGCAACCCGCTGCGCAGCTTCACCTACTTCCTGCTCGAGCTGCGACGGCCGCCGGCGGCCG
>DATMVH010000069.1:0-13071 GCA_035563395.1 Solirubrobacteraceae bacterium | reverse complement strand
GCGCGCCGTCGAGCGGCCGCGGCCGGCCGATTGCGGCACGCAGGCGCTGGACGCGGCCGTCCGGGTGGACGAGCGTGCCCTCCTTCTCCGCGTAGGCCTCGGCCGGGAATACGACGTCGGCATGCTCGCGCACCGTCTCCGTGAGCGTCGTCTCGTGCGCGATGACGACCTGGGCGGAGGCCAGCGCCCGTTCCCACAGGGCGCGATCGGGCTGCGTGCGGAGCGGGTCCTCGTGCAGGAGGTACAGCGTCGCGAGCGTGCCCTCGGCGAGGGCGGCGGCGATCCCCGCGGCGCCGAGCGGCTCACCGCCCGCGGGCGCGTAGCCGGGGCCGTGCGCGGCGGCGAAGCCGGCCTCGCGGATCCCGCGGCCGTTCGCCGAGGACGGGATCTGGAGCAGCCCGGCGCCGTCGCGCCCGGCCAGGCCGAGCCGCGTCGCCACGTTGAGGAGCGCCTGCCCGGCGGCGACCCCGCGCGGGCCCGCGAGCAGCCGCTCGCCGTAGAGGATCACCACGTCGTCGCCCGCGCCCGACAGCATCTCGGCGAGGCCCCGCACCGCGGTGGCGTTCGAGCCGGCGGCCGTCGCGGCGCCGCTGAGATTGCCGGCGTCCCCGGCCAGCGCCGCGTCGAGCCCGACGAGCAGCGCCTCGGCGGCGCCCGGCGCGAACCGCAGGATCGTCTCGGCGTTCGGGTCCAGCGCGCCGGGTCGCGCGCTCGCCACGGCGAGGCGCACGCCGCGGCGGCGGACGCCCTTGCGGATCCGCAGGTCGAGGATCGGGGCGTCGTCGACCGGGTCGCAGTCGAGCACGAGCACGGCGTGGGCGAACTCGAGGTCCGGCACCGTCGCCTGCAGCGCGGGGTCGGCGAGCGCCCGGCTGAGCGCGGCGGGCAGCTCGCTGCCCGGGCCGCACGCGAGCCGCTCGGACCCGAGGCCCTCGCGGAACAGCCGCTGGAGGAGGAAGGCCTCCTCGTTCGTCGTCTCCCCCGCGGCCAGCGCCGCGGCCCGGCCGCCGGCCTTCTTGAGCGCGGACGCCGCGGCGTCGAGCGCCTTGTCCCAGCTCGCGACCATGAGGCGGCCGCCCTCGCGGACCATCGGCTGGACGAGCCGCTCGTCCACGTGCACGTGCTGGTAGGCGAAGCGGCCCTTGTCGCACAGCCAGCCGTCGTCGACGTCGGCGTGGTCGCGCGCCATCACGCGCATCACGCGGTCGTCGCGGATCGTGAGCTCCACGTTGCACTGCGACGGGCAGAACGTGCAGATCGTCCCGGCGCCCTCGATGTCCCACGGGCGCGCGCGGAAGCGGTACGCCGTCGAGGTGAGCGCGCCGACGGGGCAGAGTTCGACGATGTTGCCGCTGAACGGCGCCACGTAGGGATGGCCGTCGAACGTGGAGACGAAGGAGTGCGCGCCGCGCTCCGAGAGGATCAGCTGGTAGTCCTCCGAGACCTCCTGCGAGAAGCGCACGCAGCGGTAGCAGAGGATGCAGCGCTCGCGGTCGATGGCGATCAGCGGCGACAGCTCCAGCGGCTTGCGGAAGTGGCGCTTCGGCTCGATGAAGCGCGACGTGCCGGGCCCCCAGCCGTAGGTGATGTCCTGCAGCGGGCACTCGCCGCCCTTGTCGCACACCGGGCAGTCGAGCGGGTGGTTGATGAGCAGGAACTCGACGACCGCGCGCTGCGCGTCGTGGACGCGCTGCGTCTGCGTGTGGACCACCATGCCGTCCTTGACCGGCGTCGAGCAGCCCGTCTGGAGCTTCGGGATGCCCTCGATCTCCACCAGGCACATGCGGCACGCGCCGACGGGCTGGCCGAGCTTCGGCTCGTAGCAGAAGACGGGGATCTCGACGTCGCCGTACTTCGCGGCGTCGACGAGCATCGCGCCCTCCGGCGCGGTCACCTCCCGACCGTCGATCGAGAAGGTGATCGTCTTGACCTGCGGCCGCGGCATGGCTCTCAGACCACCGCGGCCGTCGCGCCGCCGCCGTCGGGCTGGAGCAGGGGCCCGGGCCCGGCGTGGTCGGACCGGTTCGCCATGGGGAGGCTCACGCCGAGGCCGGTGCGCTCGCGCGCCGCTTCGATGTGGGCCTCGAACTCCTCGCGGAAGTGCTTGATCATGGACGCGATCGGCATGGCCATGGCGTCGCCGAGCACGCACAGGCAGTTGCCCATGATCTGGTCCTGGACGGACGCCATGATGTCCAGGTCCATCGGGGTGGCCTCGCCCGTGTTGATGCGCTCGAGCATCTTCACGGTCCAGTTCGTCCCCTCGCGGCACGGCGTGCACTTGCCGCAGGACTCGTGGCGGTAGAACTTCGCCGTCTTCAGCGCGAGGTCGACGATCGGGATCGTCTCGTCGACGACGATGATGGCGCCCGAGCCGAGCATGGAGCCGGCCTTCGCCATCGAGTCGAAGTCGTACGGGAGGTCGAGGTTCTCGTCCGTGCCGGGAAGCACCGGGGCGCTCGACCCGCCGGGGAAGAAGCACTTGATCGCGCGGCCCTCGTCGGGGCCGCCGGCCAGCCCGTAGATGATGTCGCGCGTCGGGATCCCGAGCTCGATCTCGTAGTTGCCGGGACGCTGCACGCAACCCGAGACGGACACGACCTTCGTGCCCGTGGAGCGCTCCGTGCCGATCTTCGCGTACTCCTCGCCGCCCATCCGGAGGATCAGCGGGGCGTTCATCAGCGTCTCGACGTTGTTGATCAGCGTCGGGCCGCGGTACAGGCCCTGCACGGCCGGGAACGGCGGCTTCAGGCGCGGGTTGCCGCGCTTGCCCTCGAGTGCGTCCAGCAGCGCGGTCTCCTCGCCGCAGATGTAGGCGCCGGCGCCGCGGTGGACCCACAGGTCGAGGTCCCCGATCATGTTCGCCCGCTTGGCCTCCTCGAGCGCCTGCTCGAGGATCGTCGCCTGCAGGTCGTACTCGCCGCGGATGAAGATGAACGCCTTGTTGGCGGAGATGGCGTGCGCCGCGATGCAGATGCCCTCGATCAGGAGGTGCGGGTTCTTCTGCATCAGCTCGCGGTCCTTGAACGTCCCCGGCTCCGACTCGTCCGCGTTGCAGACGACGTACTTGTCCATGTCGCCGTGGGGGATGAAGGACGCCTTCGTCCCCATGGCGAAGCCGGCGCCGCCGCGGCCGCGGATGCCGGACTTCTGCAGCTGGGTCAGGACCTCCTCGGGCTCCATCTGCAAGGCCTGCTGGAGCATCTCGTAGCCGCCGCGCTCGCGCCGGTAGACGGCGAGCGTGTGGAGGCCGGGGCGGTCGATGTCGTCGAACAGCAGCTGGCGCATGGTTCACATGTCCTTCGGGCCGGCGACGTCGTTCTGGGCTGCGGTCGGGCCCTCGGCGGGCCGGTCGGGCGTCGGCGGCGGGGCCGCGCCGCCGCCGACGGGCAGCTTCTCCGCGACCGGGCGGTGGCGCAGCTGCCTCTCGTCGAACACCGGGCGGCCGGCCTTGACGTCGGCCACGACCCGGTCGCAGTCCTCGGGCACGAGCGGGCCGATGTACTCGCCGTCGACGGAGATCATCGGCGCGATGTCGCACGCGCCGAGGCACTCGAACGACTGGACGTGGAAGTCCGGGTCGTCGCCGGCCGCCGACACCATCGCCTCGTAGAGCGCGTCGGCCCCGCGCAGCGAGCACGAGATGTTCGTGCACACGTAGACGTCGTGGCGGCCCTTCGGCTCGGTCGAGAACATGTCGTAGAACGTCGCCACCGCCGTGAGGTAGCCCGGCGTCAGGCGCATCACGCACGCCACCTGCTCGATCGCCGTCGGCGAGCACCACCCGTGCAGGCGCTGCGCCGCGTGGAGCGCCGGGATGGCGGCCGAGCGGAAGTCCGGGTAGCGCGACATGTAGTCCTCGACCTCCGCGCGCAGGCCCTCGGGAACCGGCGTCGTCGCGGGATCCGGGACGACGGCGGGGTCCTTCGTCAGGTCGGCGGCGTCGTCCCAGCCGGGGACGCGGGAGCCGTGGGCGAAGCGGCGGACGCGGGAGGGATCGATGGACATGGTCAGCGGTCGATCCCGCCCAGCACCGGGTCGAGCATGCCGAGCGTCGCGATGAAGTCGGCGATGTAGAGGTCCTCCGACATCGGCTTCATCGCCTGCAGGTTCACGAACGAGGGGTCCCGCATGTGCACGCGCGCGGGCTTGGAGGAGCCGTCGGCGCGCAGGAAGACCCCCATCTCGCCGCGCGGGCTCTCGATGGGGTAGTAGACCTCGCCCGGCGGGACGCGGAAGCCCTCCGTCACGAGCTTGAAGTGGTGGATGAGCGCTTCCATGCTCGTGGCGAGCTCGTGGCGCGGCGGCAGCGCGTACTTGCGGTCGTCCGTGATGTACGGACCCGCGGGCAGGCCGTCGAGCGCCTGCTCGATGATGCGCACGGACTCCTTCATCTCCAGCATCCGGACGACCATGCGGTCCCAGTTGTCCCCGACGGTGCCGACGGGGATCTTGAAGTCGAAGTGGTCGTAGGACATGTACGGCTCGGCCTTGCGGAGGTCCCACGGGTTGCCCGTGGCGCGCAGCAGCGGGCCGGTGACGCCCAGGTCGAGGAGCGTCTGCTCGTCCACGACGCCGACGTCCCGCAGCCGCTGCAGAGCGATCTCGTTCTTGCGCAGCAGCGCCTGGAACTCGTCGACGCGCGTCGGCATGCGCGACGTGAACTTCCGGACCTTCTGCTCCCACCCGACGGGGATGTCCTCGAAGACGCCGCCGACCTGGAAGTAGCGCGTGTGCATCCGCTGGCCGGACGACATCTCGAAGAGGTCGAGGATCTGCTCGCGGTCGCGGAAGCAGTACCAGAACATCGAGATCGCCCCGAGGTCGAGCGCCGTGGTGCCGAGCCAGACCAGGTGCGACATGATCCGGTTGAGCTCCATGTGGATCACGCGCAGGTACTGCGCGCGCGGCGGGACCTCGAGGTCGAGGATCGTCTCGACCGCGCCGCAGTAGGCCATCGCGTTGAAGTAGTACGCGAGGTAGTCCATCCGCTCGATGACGGGGATGGCCTTCCAGTACGCCTTGTCCTCGGCGGTCTTCTCGATGCCGGTGTGGACGTAGCCGATGATCGGCTTGATCTCCCGCACGATCTCGGCCTCGAGCGTCACGAGCAGGCGCAGCACCCCGTGCGTGGCGGGATGGTGCGGCCCGAAGTTGATGGTGAGCAGCTCCTCGGTCTCCGGATGGGCGATGTGCGAGACGTCGACGGACTGCTCCATCTCGCGGTAGCCGATCGCGGGCGTCAGCGAGTCGCGGCGGGTGGTGTCGACGTCGCTCATGTCACTCCCACCAGGAGGGGGTTTGCCGCTCGTTGTGCGTGAACAGCACCGGCTCGCCGCCGAGCGGGAAGTCGCGGCGCTGCGGATGGCCCTCGTAGTCCTCGGGCATGAGGATCCGCCGCAGGTCGGGGTGGCCGTCGAAGATCACGCCGAACATGTCGAAGACCTCGCGCTCCTGGTGGTCGGCCGTCGGCCAAGCCGGCGTCACGCTCGGGACGTGCGGATCCGACAGCGGCACGCGCGTCCGCACGGAGATCCGGTCGACCTCGCGCATGTCCAGCAGCTCGTAGTGGACGCCGAGGCGCGGCTCCTCCGGAAAGTAGTCGACCCCGTGGACCGACGCCATGAAGGCGTAGCCCCGCTCGCGCAGGCGCTCGAGCGTCGCCGGCACCGCGGCGGGGGCGACCAGCAGCGCCGCCCGGCCGCGGAAGAAGACCGTGTCGAGGACGCTCTCCGCGTCGGCGTCCCGCAGCTCCTGGGCGATGAGCTCCAGGCCGGTCGCGTCAGGCACCCTGGCTGGTCTCCCCGGCTCCGCCGCGGAACACGTTGATGTCCTGGACCGCGTTCGGGTTGTCGCGCACGAGCTCGGCCACGACCTCCTCCGTGCCGCGCCCGCCGTAGCGGGTGCGCCAGTCCTGCGTGGGCTGGGAGAGGATCGCCGCGCGCAGCTTGAGGATGCCGTGGACGAGCGACTCCGGCCGCGGCGGGCACCCCGGCACGTGCAGGTCGACGGGCAGGAACTTGTCGCCCGGGATCAGGGCGTAGTTGTTGAACACGCCCATGGAGGACGAGCACGCGCCCATCGCGACCACGTAGCGCGGCTCGAGCATCTGCTCCCAGATGCGCCGGATGACCGGCGCCATCTTGATCGAGATGCGGCCGGACAGGAAGATCGTGTCGGCCTGGCGCGGCGTGGCGCGCGCGGCCTCGAAGCCGAAGCGCGCGATGTCGATGCGCGGCCCGATGTGCGACATCCACTCGATCGCGCAGCAGGCGAGGCCGAAGGAGAGCGGGAAGTTCGCGTTGCCCACCGCCCAGCGGCCGACCTTGTCGAGGGTCGTCGTGAGGATGGACTGCTGGACGTGCTCCTCGATCTCCGAGTCCTCGAGCGCGCCGCGGAGCATGTCGCGCGCGCGCAGCTGGCGCGCGCGGAACTCCGTCATGCCGCCGGCCCCGTGGCCGTGCCGGGTCACCTCCACTCGAGCGCCCCTCTCCTCCACACGTACACGAAGGCGACCATCAGCAGGGCGATGAAGACGATCGTCTCGACGAGGGCGAAGACCCCGAGCGCGTCGAGCTGGAGCGCGACGGGATACAGGAAGATCACCTCGATGTCGAAGAGGATGAAGAGCATCGCGATGAGGTAGAAGGAGATCCCGAAGCGGAAGTTCTTCTGGACCTCGGACGGCAGGCCGCACTCGTACGGGTCGCCCTGGGAGCGCGCGGCGGACCGCCGCTTCGGCCCCAGCGCCGAGTTCGCGGTCACGAAGATGAGCCCGAGGATGGCTCCCAGCCCGACGAAGACGAGCGCTGGAAGGTAGGAACGGATCATCCGAGGCGGAGGTATAGCACTGCTTGTGCGGTGGTGTTACTTAGTGACATTCGGCACGGACGGTCGGCGTTTCACGGCCAGCCGGACGCTCGTACCCCGAGAAGGGCGACCACGACCGCGGAAGCTGCCATGACACCGACTTCCCGGCGCAAGATCGCGTGCACGATGACCTGGCGCTCGCGTTCCGAGAGCGCCGCGAGCGCCGCTCGGCCGTCGATTCCGCGCCGGTCGAGCTCGGTCTGCGCGGCCACCAGGCGCAGCTGCTCCGCGAGGAAGGCCACGCCGAGCGGCACGAGGCCGTAGACGAGATGCAGGCGCGGCAGCGGCTCGCCGGCGAGCAGCAGCAGGCCGCCGAGCGCCGCCTGCACGACCACGAGCAGCTGTCCGGCGCGCAGCAGCGGCCAGAACGCGCGCGCGGGACGCTCGCGCCACCACGCCCACGCGCCGAGGAGCCCGGCGGCGAGGTTGACGGCGACGACCGCGGCGCCCACGGCGATGTGGACGCCCGTCACGGCTCGCGAACGACGTACGTCACGACGGCGACACCCGCCCGGAAGTTGCCCGTGACCGCGCGGAAGCGGCTCGGCTCGACCGCCCGGAGGGTCACGGGACGGCCGGGGCGGCGGCGGGAACGGGGCGGGCGGGCGCGGGCGGGACCGGCATGGGCGGGCACGGCATGGAGCGGCGGGATTGTTCCGTATGCTGTGCCGCCCGTCATGCTCGGTCGTGCCCGCTCACTGGTCCTCGCACTCGCCGCGGCCGCCGCCGCGAGCGGCCTGAGCGCCTGCGGGACGCGCGACATCGAGGTGGCGTCCGACGACCAGCGCGCCGCCCACATGTTCGAGATGCACTGCGAGGCGTGCCACACGCTCGACGTCGCCGGCGCGGAGGGCTCCGCGAGCCGCGTGAACGACCGCGAGTACAAGGACGGGCCGAACTTCAACGTCCGCAGGGAGGAGCGCGCGGACGTCCTCTACGCCATCCGCAACGGCGGCTTCTCGTCCGGCCCGATGCCGCAGGACATCCTCGTCGGGCGGAACGCCGAGCTGGTGGCCGACTTCGTCGCCAAGTACTCCGGCCGCGAGGCGGCGCGGGCGCCCACGCCGAACCGCGAGCCGCCCGAAGGCGCCTCGCGCGGCGGCACGCCGTAGCTCCCGGCCCGCCGGGCACGGATGGCGGGAGCTAGCCTCACTCGCGTGCTGGACCTCAAGGCCATCCGCGAGCGGCCCGAGCCCGTGCGCGCGGCGCTCGCCCGCCGCCGCGACGGGTCGGACGCGCGGCTGGACCGCGTGCTCGAGCTCGACCGCCGCCGGCGCGAGCTGCTGCCGGAGGTGGAGGGACTCAAGGCGCGCCAGAACGCGGCGTCGCAGGCCATCGCCGCGGCGAAGAAGGTGGGCGAGGACGCATCGGAGGCGATCGCCGCCATGCAGGAGGTGGCGCGCACCGGCCGGGCGCTGCGCGAGGAGCTCGACGGGGTGCAGGCGGAGCTCGATGCGGCGCTCGCCTCGCTTCCCAACCCGCCCGATCCGGCGGCGCCGGACGAGGACACGGTCCTCCGCGAGGTCGGCGAGGCCGGGCGGACCGGCCGCGACCACCTCGAGCTCGCCGGGCCGCTGATCGACATGGAAGCCGGCGCGAAGGTCGCGGGCTCGCGCTTCGCCTACCTCCGGGGCGACCTCGTGCTGGTGGAGCTCGCGCTGGTCCGGTGGGCGCTCGAGGTCCTGCGCGACAAGGGCTTCGAGCCCGCCATCCCGCCCGTGCTCGTGCGCGAACCGGCGCTCTACGGCACCGGCTTCCTTCCCGACACCGAGCAGCAGATCTACCGCCTCGCCGACGACCCGCTGTACCTCGTGGGCACGAGCGAGGTCCCGCTCGCCTCGCTCCACGCGGGCGAGATGCTCGCCGCGAGCGACCTGCCGCGGCGCTACGCCGGCTTCTCGCCGTGCTTCCGGCGCGAGGCCGGCGCCGCGGGCCGCGACACGCGCGGGATCTTCCGGGTGCACCAGTTCGACAAGGTGGAGATGTTCTCGTTCGTGGCGCCGGAGGACGCGGTGGACGAGCACGAGCGGCTGCTGGCCAACGAGGAGCAGATCCTGCAGGCGCTGCGCATCCCGTACCGCGTGGTGAACATCGCGGTGAGCGACCTCGGCGCCTCGGCGGCGAAGAAGTACGACCTCGAGGCGTGGCTGCCCGGCCAGCAGCGCTACCGCGAGCTCACCTCGACGTCGAACACGACCGACTTCCAGGCGCGGCGGCTGGACATCCGCTATCGCCCCGAGCGAGGCGGGCCGCGCCACGTCGCCACGCTCAACGGCACGGCCGTGGCCGTCGGGCGCACGCTGATCGCGCTGCTGGAGAACGGGCAGCGCGAGGACGGCAGCGTTGCGATCCCGGAGGTCCTGCACCGGTGGGGTGCGCCGGCCGAGCTGCGGGTAACCGAGGCGGCAGGAGTTCCGCGATGAGCGAGACGCCCATCACGCCGCAGGACCCCGACGTGCCCGACGAGCCGCCGCCCGCGCCGGCCGGCGACCCGGAGATCCACGACCAGCCGCTCGGGCCGCCCGCGGACCTCGACGAGGAGGACGCGCCGCTGCCCGGGCTGCCGGAGACGGAGCCGCCGCAGGCCGATTGAGCGCCCGTCAGGCCGCGGGCTGCTCGTGCCCGGGGTCCGTGAACGGGAGCGAGCCCGTGAGCCCCGCGGTGTCGAAGACGCGCTGCACGTCCGGCGGGCCGGGGACGAGGGCGTAGTCGAGGCCGCGCTGCCGGGTCTCGGTCTGCATGCGGACGAGCACGCCGAGCCCCGTGGAGTCGATGAACGAGAGCCCCGACAGGTCGACGGTCAGTCGCTCGAGCCCGGGCTTGTCGAGCAACCGCTCGAGGACCGGCTCCACCGTGAAGGTGGCGTTCATGTCGAAGTCGCCGGACAGCGCGGCACGCGCCTCCGCGCCCTCCACCGTGGTGTCGACGTGGCTTGGATCGAATGATGGCCGCACTCCGGGAGTGTCCCCGCGCGCGCGCCGGAGCATGCCTGGCACTCCGTTTGCGAGCCCGGGCGCCGAGTGTGCTTGTGTTGTCGTCGTGACCCGCCCGCGCTCGTCTCGCCGCCGCCGCCGGGGCCTGTTCTCCTCCTTCCGGCACGTCGGCGACATGGCCATCGACCTCGGCACGGCGAACACCGTGGTCTACGTGCGCGGACGCGGCGTCGTGCTGTCCGAGCCGTCCGTCGTCGCGATCGACGAGCGGACCGGCGAGGTCCACGCCGTCGGCACCGAGGCGCAGCTGATGATCGGGCGCACCCCGGCGAACATCTCCGCCGACCGGCCGCTGCGCCACGGCGTGATCGCCGACTTCGAGGTCACCGAGGCGATGCTGCGTCGCTTCATCGAGAAGGTGCTGCCCAACCGGTTCTCGCGCCCGCGGCTGATCATGTGCGCGCCGTCCGGTGTCACGGAGGTCGAGCGGCGGGCGGTCGAGGAGGCGTCCTTGTCGGCCGGCGCGCGCGACGTCCACCTGATCGAGGAGTCCCTGGCCGCGGCGATCGGCGCAGGGCTCGACATCGCGGAGCCGATCGGCCGCATGGTCGTCGACGTCGGCGGCGGCACGAGCGAGGTCGCGGTGATCTCGCTCGGCGGCCTCGTCGTCAGCCGGTCGCTGCGCGTCGGCGGCTACGACCTCGACGAGGCGATCTCCTCCCACATCCGCACGGAGCACCGGATGGCGATCGGCTCGACCAGCGCGGAGGCGATCAAGCTTGCGGTCGGCACGGCCATCCCGCTGCCCGAGGAGCTCGAGTGCGAGGTTCGCGGGCGCGACCTCATGTCCGGTTTGCCGCGGGAGCTGCGGCTCGGCGCGGACGAGGTGCGCGCGGCCATCACGGCCCCGCTCGCGGACATCATGGCCGCGGTGCACGCCACGCTGGAGGAGACCCCGCCCGAGCTGGCCGCGGACATCACGAAGGAGGGGATCCTCGTCGCGGGCGGGGGCGCGCTGCTGCGCGGGCTCGACCGCCGGCTGGAGGAGGAGACGGGGATGCCCGTGCGCGTCGCGGACGAGCCGCTGACCTGCGTGGCCGAGGGCGCCGGTCAGTCGCTCGAGGAGCTCGACGCGCTCGGGCGGATGTCGGCGCGCCGCTGAGCACGCGGCGTCACGCGTGCGCGGGGGCGGCGACGCGGTCGCGTCCGCGCTGCTTCGCCGCGTAGAGCGCCTCGTCGGCGCGGTGCACCAGGTCCCGCACCGACTCCCGCGGGTCCCACATCGTCAGCCCCGGAGCACGTCTGGCGGTTCGGCACGTGACGGCGGAGCCGCTCGACGATCGCCCCCGCGTGGGCGAGGGCGCACCCCGGCATGGCGAGGGCGAACTCCTCGCCGCCGTAGCGCGCGAGCACGTCCTGCGGCCGGACGACGCCGCGCCAGTTGCGCGCGGCCTTCGCCGGCGGGCATCGCCGGCGAGGTGAGGGAGTGGCCGGCGGGCATCTCCGGGTGGATCGGCCGCGTGCGGCCCCGGCTTGTAGCACGGCGTCCGTGCCATGACCCGGTCCCGGCGCGTGATGCCGCGCGGCGGCGCCCGGACGGTCGTACAGTCCTGCGGGGCGGCGGCTGGACGCGTCTCTATGGTCGATTCCATGCGAACCCTCGTGACCGGCGGGGCCGGGTTCATCGGCTCCAATCTCGTAGACGCCCTGCTGGCCCGGGGTGATGAAGTGACCGTCCTCGACGACCTCTCGACCGGACGGCGGAAGAACCTCGACGCGGCGCTCGCCGCGGGCGCGACGCTCGTCGAAGGCAGCGTCGCCGACCCGGCGGCCGTGGCCGCCGCGCTCGAGGCGGCGCGCCCGGAGGTGATCCACCACCTCGCCGCGCAGATCGACGTCCGCCGCGCGGTGGAGGACCCGGCGTTCGACGCGACGATCAACGTCGTGGGCACCGCGACGCTGCTGGAGGCGGCCCGCCGGGCCGGCGTCCGCCGCGTCGTGCTCGCGTCCACGGGCGGCGCCATCTACGGCGACGCCGACGTGCTGCCGACGCCCGAGGGCACGGAGCCGAAGCCGCTTTCGCCGTACGCGGCGTCCAAGGCCGCGGCCGAGGTCTACATGGACCTCTACCGCCGCCTGTACGGGCTCTCCACCTTCAGCCTGCGGCTGGCCAACGTCTACGGGCCGCGCCAGGATCCCAAGGGGGAGGCCGGCGTGGTGGCCATCTACTGCGGCCGCGCGCTGAACGGCGGCGTCGCCACGGTGTTCGGCGACGGCCTCCAGACGCGCGACTTCGTCTACGTCGGCGACGTCGTGCGCGCCTTCATGGCGGCCGGCGACGGCGACGCCGCCGGCTACTGCAACGTGTCGACCGGGCGCGAGACGACCGTCCTGGAGCTCGCCGACGTGCTGTCCCTGCGCCCCGAGCACGAGCCGGAGCGCGCCGGCGAGGTGCGCCGGTCCTGCCTCGACCCCACCGTCGCGCGGCGCGTGCTCGGCTGGACGGCGGAGACGCCGCTGCGCGCGGGCCTCGAGCAGACGGTCGCGGCCGCGCGCGACGAGTAGCCGCTCACCAGCACGGGCGCCGCCAGGCGCCCAGCGCGAGGCGCTTGCGGACCGCCATGAGCCCCGCCGCGCGCGCTTCGCGGCAGAAGGCCGAGCGGGGCAGCCCGTACTCGGCGACGAGCACCGGCTTGCCCGCGGCCACGAACGGCGCGAGCCGCTCGCACTCGTCGTACTCGAAGCACTGCTCGACGACGGCGAAGTCGAAGTCCGGCTCGAGCGCGGCGACTTGGTCGAGGTCGTTCTTCAACGCCACGGCGAGCCCGCGCGCGTGCGCCGCGCGGGCGACGAAGCGGTTGAAGCGCAGCTGGTCCGCGCCCGACAGCGGGAAGCCGCTGTCGTTGGCGTAGGCGTCGACGTTGTCGGGCTCCACGGCGTCGAAGCCCTTGCGCGCGCACAGGTCGAGCCGGCGCTCGATCCACGGCCCGAGGACGTCGAGCCGCCGCACGTCCAGCCAGCGCTCGGCCGGCCAGTCGGGCAGCGGCTTGCCGACCACCCGGCGCGGGAGCCGCGCGACGTCGGCGCGGCCGCGCTCGGCGGTCCCGACGCTCGTGTAGCAGACCACGCGCCGGCCGCGCGCCCGCAGGCGCCGGACCACGTCGGCGCCGTGGTCGAACAGGTCGATGTCGTAGATCCGCGCGCGGGCGGTCGTGTCCAGGCGCCCGCTGAGCTGCCAGTGCCACGTCGGCCGCGGCGGCGGCGTCCA
>DATMVH010000068.1:0-5117 GCA_035563395.1 Solirubrobacteraceae bacterium | reverse complement strand
TCACGGTCGTCCACGTCGCAGGCCGCCGGCGCTTCCGATTCGCCCGCCGCGACGGCCGCGGGCGCCGCTTCCGAGTCCGTCTCGTTCGCGTCCGCCGAGGCCGCGACCGGATCGCCCGCGTCGCTCGCGTCCGCCGCTTCGGGCTCCTCCGTCTCGCCCGGCGCCGCTTCCGCCTCGGCGCCCTCGTCCTCGTCGGCGCCGGGCTTCGGCGCCTCCGCGTCCTCGCCGGCCTGCGCGGCAGCTTCCTCCTCCGCGCCGTCGCCCTCCTCGTCCGTCCCCTCGCCCGGCGCGGCGACCATCTGCGTAGGCGGCGGCACGGGCCCCTCGTGGTGCCCGTTAGTGGACGGCACGGCCTCGGACGGGGCGGCCTCGGCCGCCTCGTCCTCGGCGAGGACGTCGGCCTCCACCGTCGCCTGCGGGGCCGCCCCGGCCGCGGCCGTCGCCGCCGGGACGGGCGCCGCGCCCGGCGGCGGCGGCGGCGGGATCGGCATCTCGGCGAGCCGCCGGGTGGGCACGGGCGACGCGCCGCCCTGGCGCGCGGCGTCCGCCTGCGCGACGACGCGCGCCTCGAGCTCCTGCGCGCGCTCGGGCGCGCGACCGGCCCACTCGCGCAGCCGCTTGAGCTCCCGCGCCTGCGCGAAGTACAGCAGCGACAGCACGGCCAGGCCGAAGAATGCGGCGATGCCGACGTAGGCACCGTACTTCTCGACCTGATCCTGGACGGAGATGGCGAACAGGACCATGAAGGTGGCGCTCGATTCTAGGCGTCGCTCCGGCCGACTCGCCCGTCGGCGGCCGCGGGCGGCGCCGCATCCAGCTCCGGCGGCCCGAGTCGCACGACGGCCAGCTCGGCCACCTTCGCCGCGAGGGCGGCGGCATCGCCGTCGAGCACGAGCCAGTTGACCTGGTCGTACGTCTCGCGCTCCCACTCCGGGTCGAGCGGCGGGTGCGCGGCGCGGAGGATCTTCTGCGCGGGCGTCGGCAGCGGGCGCTCGTACGGGTTGAAGAGCTCCTCGTGCAGCTTCTCGCCCGCGCGCGGGCCGACGATCTCGATCGCGATGTCGCGGTCCGGCTCGAGCCCCGAGAGGCGGATCATGTCCCGGGCGAGGTCGGCGATCCGGACCGGCTCGCCCATCTCCAGCACGAAGATTTCGCCGCCCGTCGCCAGCGACCCCGCGCGGATCACGAGCTGCACCGCCTCCGGGATCGTCATGAAGTAGCGCGTCATGTCCTCGTGCGTGACCGTCACCGGACCGCCCGCGGCGATCTGGCGGCGGAAGATGGGGACGACCGAGCCCGAGGACCCGAGCACGTTGCCGAACCGCACGGCGCAGAACGTCGTGCCCGCGAAGCGCTGGTCCGCCGCCTCGACCGCCCACTCCGCGAGCGCCTTGGAGGCGCCCATGACCGTCGCCGGCGCCACCGCCTTGTCCGTGGAGACCAGCACGAACGCGCGCGTCCCGGCCTCCCCCGCCACCTGGCACATCACGCGCGTGGCGAGCGCGTTGTTGCGCACCGCCTCGACGGGGTTCTCCTCCATCAGCCCGACGTGCTTGTAGGCGGCGGCGTGGAAGACGATCGCCGGGCGGTGCTGGGCGAACACCTCGCGCATCCGCTCGCCCTCCTTGCAGTCCGCCAGCACCGCGACGGTGTTCAGCGCGTGCCGGTCCTCCACCAGCTCGCGGTGGATGTCGAACAGGTTGTCCTCCGCGTGGTCGAGCAGCACGAGCCGGCTCGGGCCGACGCGGGCGATCTGGCGGCAGAGCTCCGCGCCGATCGAGCCGCCGGCGCCCGTCACGAGCACCACGCGGCCGGTGAGGTAGCGCCCCACGCGCTCGACCTCCATGCGCACGGGCTCGCGGCCCAGCACGTCCTCGACCTTCACCTCGCGGACCTGCCGCATGAGCCGCCCGCCCGTCTGGAGCAGCTCGAACACCGTCGGCATCGTGCGGACGGGCACGCCGCGGCTGCGGCATGCCGAGACGACGCGCGCCCGCATCGTGCCCGGCGCGGACGGGACGGCGATCAGGACCTCGTCGGGCTCTACGTCGTCCAGGATCCGGCCCAGCTCATCCGTGGCGCCGAGGACCTGCAACCCGCGGTCGATCCGGGCGCCGAGCTTGCGCGGATCGTCGTCGATGAACCCGACGGGGCGGTAGCCGAGGTCGGGGTTGCGGAGGATCTCCCGCAGCAGCAGGCGCCCGCCGTCGCCCGCGCCGACGATCAGGACGGAGCGGGCGTCGCGCCGCGCGCGGAAGCCCCGGAGCGGGCGCTCGTAGAGGCCTTGCAGGAGGAACCGCCAGCCGCCGACGGACACGAGCATGAGCAGCCCGTAGAGCACGAGCACGCCGGTGGGGACGTTGACCGAGGTGAAGCCCTGCCCGTTGAAGACGAGCTTCGGCTGCACGACCGCGACGTAGCCGAGCAGCGCGAAGGTCGCCACGACCACGGCGCGGGCGACCTGCATGTAGTCGCGCCGCGTGGCGTAGCGGAGCCAGTGGCGGTAGAGCCCGAACATGCCGAAGCACACGACGGACCCGACGACGGCGAAGGCGATCGTGCGCTCGAGCAAATCCTGGTAGAGCGGCGTGACCGCGCCGTCGAAGCGCAGCTGGTACGCGAGGTAGTAGCTGAGGGCGACGAGCCCCGCGTCCACCACGATCTGCGGCACGCTGTGGCGGTGCACACGGAGGACGGCCGCGGGGCGCAGCCGGCGGCGCATCCGCGGCATTCTAGGCGTCCCCCCGCCGGACGAGTCCCTCGACGAGCAGATCACAGAACGCCTCGGGGTCGCGCCGGATCCGCGCGGCGGCGGCGTCGCGGCGCTCCCGCCGGACCACCGTCACGTCCTCGGGGCGCCCGAGCCGGCGCAGGCGGCCCTCGGCGATGAGCCGCTCGTCCACCGCCCCGAGCCGGCCCTCGAACGTCGTCCACACCGGCGTGCCGAGCGCGACCGCCTCGCGGTTCATGGTTCCGCCGGCGGACACGACGACGTCCGCGCAGGCGATCAGCGACTGCGCGTCGACGGCCCCCTCCGGCACGACGTAGCCGCCGGCCGCGGCGAGCTCGGCGCGCTGCTCCGGCGTGCGCGGGAGCACGACGGTCTGCGCCTGCTCGCGCAGCCGCTCGAGCAGCCGGGCGAACAGCGGGTGCTCGAAGCGGTGGTAGAGGGAGACGGCCGGCGGCGTGCGCACGACGGCCAGCGGCGCGCCCGGATCGACGCCGAGCGCGGCCGGGACGCCGGGGTCCGGCTCGAAGTCTGCGAGGTAGTACTCCTCCTTGAGGCCGGCGTAGCGGCGCAGCTTCGCGGGCGTCGCCCCGTAGGGCGCGAGCCGCTCCGGCGGTATCGCCTCGGGCACCACGACGCGCCGGGCGAGCCGGCAGTTGACCGTGTGCTGGACCTTCGCCCACTCGTAGTCGAACGTCGTCGCGCAGGGGATGCCGAGCAGCCGCGCGGCGACGGTGACGTCGTTGGACCCGTGCCCGAGCGCGACGTCGAAGCGCCGCCCGCGCGCCCAGCGGGCGAGGGCGAGGGAGCGCGACGCCAGCCCGAGCCCCTTGGCGGTGAGCCGGCCGCCGCGGTGGTGGCCGATCGCCGTGTGCGGCAGCTGGAAGCGCTCCAGCAGCCCGAGCGTCTGCGCGAAGTCCCGCGCCGTAAGGGCGACGTCGGCCCCGCGGCGCTCGAGCGCCCGGATGACGGGGCGCATGACGAGCACGTGCGGGGAGTTCGTCAGGTCAATCCAGACCCGCATCGCGCGCCGCGGCCACCACCTGGCCGGCCTGCTCGGGCGTGAGCACGGGGCTCATCGGGATGGCGAGGTGCGTCCGCGCGGCCTCCTCCGTGCCGGGGAGGTCGGCCGGCGCCGCCCACGGAAGCATCGCGGGCTGGCGGTGGGCGGGGACGCGGTAGTACGCCTTCTGGCCGATGTCCGCCGCCTGCAGCGCGGCGCCGAGGGCGTCGGCCCGCTCGTGGCGCACCACGTAGAGGTTCCATGCCGGATCGGCACCGTCGGCGGCGACCGGCAGCGACACGAGCTCGCCGAGCCCCGCGTCCGCGTAGTGGCGAGCCGCCGCGCGGCGGCCGTCGCACCACGTCTCCAGGTGCGGCAGCTCGACGCGCAGCAGCGCCGCCTGCAGCTCGTCCAGGCGCGAGTTGTGGCCCACGAGCTCGAACGACTGCTTGTCGCGCGAGCCGTGGAAGCGCAGCATCCGCACGCGCTCGGCGATCTCGTCGTCCGCGGTGGCGATCAGGCCGCCGTCGCCGAAGCCGCCGAGGTTCTTCGACGGGAAGAAGGAGAAGCACCCGACCGTGCCGAGCGCCCCGGCGCGCCCGCCGCGGCCGCGCGAGCCGGCGGCCTGCGCGGCGTCCTCGACGACGGGAACGCCGAGGCGCAGGATGTCGGCGACCGGCGCCACGTTGCCGAACAGGTGCACGGCGATCACCGCCCGCGTCTGCGGCGTCAGCGCGGCTTCCACCGTGTCGGCCGTGACGCAGAACGTCTCCGGGTCGACGTCGCAGAACACGGGCCGCGCGCCGGTGAGCGGGATCGCCTCCGCCGACGCGTAGAAGGTGAACGAGGGGACGACGACGTCGTCGCCCGGGCCGATGCCGAGCGCGCGCAGGGCCAGCACGAGCGCGTCCGTGCCGTTGGCGACGCCGATCGCGTGCGGCGTTCCGAGGTACTCCGCGAACTCGCGCTCGAACGCCGCGACCTCGGGGCCGAGGATGAAGGCGCCCGCGTCGAACGTCGCGGTGAGCTTCTCGTGCATCGCGTCGCGCAGCGGCGCGAGCGGCGTGCGGATGTCGAAGAGCGGGATCGGCATGAGCTCGACGCGACACCCTACGACGGGCGCTCGCGCCTGATATCCCCCTTCCATGCACTCGCCGCGATCCCTCCGCGAGGAGTGGCTCGACCCGGCCGTCGTGCGGCTGCGCCCGGCGGCGCCGCTCGACCCGGCGGCGCTCGGCGAGCTGCGGGAGCGGATCGCCGCAGGCGCCGCGGCGGGCGCGCGCTGGGTGGTCGTGGACCTCGCGGGCATCGCCGTGGCGGGCGACGACGTGGCCGAGGGGCTGGTCGCGGAGGCGCGCGCGCTGCGAGCGCGGCGCGGCGAGCTCG
>DATMVH010000067.1:0-2006 GCA_035563395.1 Solirubrobacteraceae bacterium | reverse complement strand
ACGGCGTTGCGGATGCGCGGGCGCTCCAGCTCGATCGAGCCGCTCGTCGTCTTCACCGTCCGCGGCTCATAGCCGTTGCGGCAGATCGCCGCGCCGTCGGTGCGCTGGTATCGCTCGCGGCCGAGGAAGTCCGTCACCTCGTCCTCGAGCGCCTGCTGCATGATCAGCCGCGCGCCCAGGCGCGCGACCGCCTCGACGGGATCGTCGAACTCACCGACGCCGGCCAACACCTCATCGAGCTCACGCCGCAGCCGCTCGCTCGGGACCATCTTCGCCATGCGGGCGTACCTCCATCAGCTTCGTCTCGTCAGGACAAAGCGGAGGCTACGTCCGCTCTACGTTTCCCCGGTCAGTGGGACGGCACCCCTGATCGTCGCCGGCGCAGCAGAGCCCGACAGCTCGAGCGCGCATCGACCGCATACGCCGCACGCGACGACGCGCGCTAACCCCGGACTGACTCAGTTACGCGACTGCCCTGCTTCATGCGCTCGCGCTCGGCGGACCTCAGGCGATCGTTGAGGGTGCCGCTGTCGGCTTCGGCCTGACGGACCCAGAGCCGCAGCGTCTCACCACGCACGCTAGATCGTGCGCCACGCGGGCCGATCAGACGGCCGGACTCAAAGACCAGCCGGACACCGGGTTCTCAAAGCTCCTCGGGGTACTGGTGTGGCGCGGGCGTCAGAGCCGGCTGCCGTCCCCAGAACAGAGCATCCTGAACGCGCCCGACGCGCTCGTGCGTAGGATGCCGCCGGGAGGGGAGCGAGTGCGAGATCAAGGGCGGGCCAGGATGGCGGAATGACGCGGCCGATGGAGCAACCGGCGTCGGCACATCACGTCGCCGTCGGGGAGTTCGTCGTCACGACGCTGCTCGACGCATACGCCCCGTTCGCCGCGGACGCGATCACGGGCCTGCCGGAGGAGGACGTGGTCCGCTTTCACGCCGTGAGCCGGCGACCGTGGCCGATGCGCATGACGGTCAACGCGTTCCTGGTGTGGGCCGGCGAGCGGTTGGCGTTGATCGACACGGGCGTGGGGCCGGACGCCGACCCGGCTCCCGGCCGGTTGCCCGACGTCCTGGCGGCGCTCGGCGTGGCTGCTGCCGACATCGCCACGGTGCTGTTGACGCACCTTCACTCCGATCACGGCGGCGGCCTGCTGGATGCCGGCGGCGCGCCCGCGTTTCCGAACGCCGACCTCGTCGTGCACGAGGACGAGCTGGACTTCTGGCTGCGCGAGCAGCCCCCGGGACTCCCCGAGTCCGTGCTCGTCCACGTCCCGTGGGCCGCGCGCTGTCGCCGCTACGGCGACCGCATCCGCGCCGTGCGAGGCGGCCCGGTGCTGCCCGGGATCACCCTGATCCCCCATTCGGGTCACACGCCCGGGCACTCCGGCTACCTGATCGAGTCGCGCGGCGAGGAGCTGCTGATTTGGGGCGACATCGTGCACCAGCCGCACATCCAGCTCGCCCGCCCCGAGGCCGGCGCGCTCTGGGACGTCGACCACGCGGCGGCGGCGGCGACGCGCCGGCGCGTGCTCGACCTCGCCGCACGCCAGGGTCTCACGGTCGCGGGGTGCCACCTGGACTTCCCCGCCGTGGGTCACATCGCCCGATCGGGCGACGGGTACGCCTTCGTCCCGCGCGTCTGGTCGCCCATCGTCTGACGACACCCGCGGCGCGCCGGTGCCTCCCGCGCGACGTCCACGGGCCGGCCGGGGCGGCCGGACACGGACGAGGACGACGAGCTCGTCTTGGTCCGGCGGGCCGCACGTCGGAGGTCGCGGGCTCGACGGGGTTCAGCCGGGCGGGTCGTCACCGTCAGCGCCGAGGGTGGGTCCGTCGCCTCGGACGCGGCGTGGTTCGTCGACGGACACCGGCGAGCCCGCCGGCAGCTCGATGAAAGGCGACGAGCGTCCGTCCTCTGGTGCGAGCCTTGGAGGTCGGCGCTGTTGTGCGTGGGCGCGGACTCGATTGTGGTAATCGCGGCCTCCGAGCGCGCAGGGTCGCG
>DATMVH010000066.1:0-3963 GCA_035563395.1 Solirubrobacteraceae bacterium | reverse complement strand
GGCGCCGGCGACGGCGAACGCGCGCAGCCGCTCCGCGACCGCGTCCGGCGTCCCGGCGATGCACCACTCCGAGGCGGCGAGCTCGCCGAGCAGGCGATCGGGGTCCCGCTCCGGCTGTCCGTGCAGCTCCGCGAGCGTGCGGGCTCGGCCGCGCAACTCCGCCGCGTCGCTGCCGATCAGCAGCCACTGCAGCACGGAGAAGCGCAGCGTCCCGGGGTCCCGCCCGACGGTCCTGCAGGCGGCGTCGAGGCGGGCGCGGCGTCGCCGGCACTCCTCCGGGGGCGCAGGCGCGCTGTTGTACTCGTCCGCCCAGCGTGCGGCGATCCGCGCGGCCCGAGGCCCGGCCTCCCCGCCCAGGATCAACGGGATGTGGCCGCGCACCGGCTTGGGCTGCGCGTCCGTCCCGGGATACGCGTAGTGGTCACCCGCGAACGAGAACGCCGACGGCCCGAGCAGGCGGGACACCACCTCCACCTGCTCCTCGAGGATGTCCATCCGCGTCCGCACGTCGTGCACCGGGAACCCGTAGGCGCGGTGCTCGGCGTCGTACCAGCCCGCGCCCATCCCGAGCTCGAGCCGGCCGCCCGAGACGTGGTCCGCCGTGATCGCGAGCTTCGCCAGCACCGAGGGATGGCGGAACGACGCGGCGGAGACGAGCGACCCGAGCCGCAGCCGGCGCGTCACGGCGGCGAGTCCGCAGAGCGTGCCCCAGGCGTCCAGGCCGGCGCGCCGCGTATCGGGCCACCTCGACAGGTAGTGGTCGGCGCAGAAGAGGGCCGGCACGTCGTGCGCCTCGCAGGCGGCGGCGATCGCCGTCCAGTCGTCCCAGCTCACGCCCTCCTGCCCCTCGATGCCGATGCAGAGCTCCACGGGGCGCTCGTGCGGCGCGTCAGCCGACGCCGTCCAGCTCCACCCGCGCGCCGGTGTGCGCCGAGCGCTCCGCGGCGACGGCGATCTGCATCGCGGCGTAGGAGTCCCGCCACGTGCACGGGTTGCCGGCGTCGCCGGCCACCAGGGCGGCGAACGTGCGCATCTCCTGCTCGTAGGCGTCGGCGAAGCGGTCCCTGAACACGCCGTACGGCGGCGTGCCGCCGTCGCCGGCGTGCATCGGCGTGCGCTCGTCGAGTCCCGCCGCGACGCTGCCGGCCGACCCGTAGACCTCGATCCGGGCGTCGTAGCCGGGCGGGCTCGGCCGGCCGCCCGTGACGACCGCCGTGCTGCCGTCGCCCAGCTCGAGCACCGAGACCACGGCGGGGGAGTTCCAGGCGTCGTCCGGCGCGCCCGCCGCCGCGACGGCGAACGTGGTGACCGCCACGGGGTCGACGCCGCAGACGAAGCGCACGGCGTCGAAGTCGTGGATCTGCAGGTCGCGCAGGATGCTGCCGTCCCGCCGCGGGTCGACCGGGAGGCCGGCCGTGTGCGTCCCGGCGCGGACGATCCGGACGCGGCCGACCTCGCCGTCGCGAACGGCGTCGCGCACCCGCACGTAGCCGGGGTCGGAGCGCCGGTGCAGGCCGATCTGCAGCGGCACGCCGCGCGCGTCGGCGAGCTCGCCGACCTGCCGCGTCTCGGGCAGGGTCAGCGCGAGCGGCTTCTCGCAGAACGAGGGGACGCCTGCGTCGACGAGCGCCGACACCACGGCCGCGTGCGAGCGCGTCGGCGTCGTGACCACCGCACCGTCGATGCCGCGGGCCAGCGCCGCGGCGGCGTCCGGGACGGGGATGGCGCCGACCTCGTCGGCGAAGGCGCGCGCCGCCTCCGGCACGGCGTCCGTGCAGACCAGCTCCGCGCCCGCCCGCCGCAGGGCGCGCCCGTGCAGCCGGCCCATCGTCCCGCAGCCCACGACGAGCACGCGCAGCGCATTCACCGCCGCCCGCCCCGCCGTGCGCCGCCCGGTCGCGTCATGCCGGTGCGAAGCATCCCAGGCCGCGGTCGCTCACCGGAGGAGGCTGCGCTCCGCCGCGTCGGTCAGCGTCCGGGCGACCTGCTCCACGCCCAGTCCGCGGCCCGTGTAGAGGAGGTCGAAGCCGTCGAAGCTCGTCAGCACCCAGAGGACGTCGGCCGCCTCCTGCGCGGTGACGTCGTCGCGCAGGAACCCCTGCTCGGCGAGCCGGCGGGCGACGCGCGCCATGCCGCGGCTCCGCTCCGCCTCCGAGCGCTCGATCGCGCCGCCCACCGCCTCCGCGTCGAGCGCCGCCATCGAGTACAGCGCGCGCGCGACGTCGCGGTCCTCGGCGAACATCTCCGTGGCCGCGCGGAGGCCCTGCCGCAGCGACTCGCGGGCGTCCGGAAGGCCCGTCGCCTCGACGAGGCGCCGGTACGGAGCGCGCTTGAGCAGATCGTCGCCCAGCGCGTCGAAGAGCCCGGCGCGGGACCCGAACACGAGGTACACCGTCGACCGGGCGACGCCGGCCATCCGCGCGACCGTGTCGACGCTCACGGGTCGCGACGGCGCCTCGCGCAGCCGCGTGTAGACCGCGTCGAGGATCCGGCGCCGCGTCGCCTCCGCCGCCTCGGCCCGCAGGCGCTGCTCGTATCTCCGGGCGGGCATGGTGGGGAATATATTCGCTTGACAGGTCGTCTTGCCGAATACATACTGTCCGACGAAAGACGACCTGTCCGATGAAAGTCGACCGACCCATCCGCGAGCAGTTCCAAGAAGAGGTGCCGGTGCTGGTCGCGGGCGCCGGCCCGGCGGGCCTGACCGCGGCCGTCGCGCTCGCCCTGAACGGCGTCGAGGTGCTGCTCGTCGAGCGCCGCGGGCGCCTCTCCGCGCTTCCGCGCGCCACCGCGCTCAGCACGCGGACCATGGAGCTGCTGCGGTCGTGGGGGCTCGAGGAAGAGGTCCGCGCCGGCGGCGTCGAGGCCGAATGGCTCGCCTGGGTGTGCGACAGCCTCGCCGCCGCCGCGGGCGGGCACGCCGAGCCGCTCGGCCTGCCCACGAGCGAGCAGGCCGCGCTCGTCAGCCCGACCCGCCCGGCGTGCGCGCCGCAGGACCACCTCGAGCCCGTGCTGCTGCGGCACCTGCTGGCGTCGGGTTCCGCGCGCGTGCGGTTCGCCACCGAGGTCGTCGCGGCGCAGCCGGCTGCCGACGGGGTCCGGGTCGTGCTGCGCGCCGGGCGCGAGGAGGAGGTGGTCCACGCGCGCCACCTCGTGGCCGCCGACGGCGCGCACAGCCGGATCAGGAGGGCACTCGGGATCCGGATGGAGGGCCCGACAGGACTGGCCGCGGCCGCCACGGCGCTGTTCCGCGCGCCGCTCTGGCGGCTCGTGGAGGCGCATCCGTACGGCCTCTACGACATCGCCCCCGCGAACGGCGGCGGCGTCTTCCTGCCGGCCGGCCGCGGCGACCGGTGGCTCTACGGCGTCGAGCGCGACGACCCGGTCCTCGAGTCGCCGGACGGCATCGCGCGGCGCATCCGGCGAGCCAGCGGCGTCCCGGATCTCGAGCCGCGCATCGAGCGCGTCGGGACGTTCGAGTTCGCCGCGCAGGTCGCGGACCGCTTCCGGCACGGCGGCACGTTCCTGGTCGGCGACGCCGCGCATCGCATCACGCCCCGGGGCGGGACCGGCATGAACACGGCCATGCACGACGGCTTCGACCTCGGCTGGAAGCTCGGCTGGGTGCTGCGCGGGTGGGCGGGCGCGGGGCTGCTCGACTCCTACGAGGCCGAGCGGCGGCCGGTGGTCGAGCACAACGTCGCCCGGTCCGCGCAGCGGGACGGCTCCGCGCGAACCGCGGCGAGCGAGCTGCACGTCGACCTCGGCGGGCGCATCCCGCACCTCTGGCTGGAAGGCCGGGTGTCGACTCTCGACCTGCTCGGGGCCGGCCTCACGCTGTTCACGGGCCCGGACCACGACGCGTGGGCGGCGGCCGCCGCCTCGCTGCCCGGGCCGCTGCCCACAACGGTCCGCCGCCTCGACGCCGTGTCGGCCCGGGCCCTGGGCGTCGCCGCCGGCGGC
>DATMVH010000065.1:0-3538 GCA_035563395.1 Solirubrobacteraceae bacterium | reverse complement strand
CTCAGCGGGGCGCCGAGCGGACGCGCGCGGCCGGCCGGCCCGCGCGCTCGGCGACCGCGCGCCGGATCCGGCGCTGCGCCCGGCCGGCGAGGATCTCCATGCGGCGCAACGGCAGCCGGTCCTCCGCCGCCCGCGCGCGCTCCTCCGCGGCGGCGAGGTCCTTCTGAAGCGCGCGCGCCTTCAGGATCACGTCGTTGATCCGCTCCGCCCGCTCGACGAGACGGCCGATCTCGGCGAGCGCGTCGTCCGGATAGGCGTCGCCGCGGTGGAGCCCGTCGGGGATGTCGTCCTCGTAGCCGAAGTGCCGGAAGTCGTCGGGATAGATCGCGCGGATGCTCTCGCGCACGGGGTCGGAGAAGAAGGAGCGGAGCGGCCGCAGCGGCGTCTCGTTGCTGCGAGGGAGCTTGAGCTCGCCGTCCCAGCCCTGGGCGCGCAGGTGGCGCTCGAAGTCCTCGAGCAGCGCGGGGATCTCGCGCGTGCCGTAGATCCGCGAGTACGGCATCCGGTCGGCCGCGAGCAGCCGGTACTGCGGCGCGACGTGCCGGTTGCGCACCATGGGGTGGTCGGGCGCCGACTCCGCGAAGGCGACGAAGCGGGCGAAGTCCTCCGCGATCTCCTCCGTGCTCGAGGGCACGCGCGGGAACCACGGCTCCGCGCCGAAGCGCTCCGCCCACGCCGGCTCGCGCAGCAGGAGCTTCGACTGCCACGCCGACCAGATCCGCGCCGCGGGGTGGCGGACGACGCCGAAGACGAACCACCCGTTCTCGGGCGAGATCGCCTCCAGCTCCGGCCGCGGGAGCCGGTGCAGCATCGGCGTGCGCTCCCACAGCGCGCGCTTGTGGATCGTCATCGGGCGCCCGATCTCGCGGCTGAGCGAGCCGTAGAACTGCTCCGGGCGCTCGCCCTGGAGATCGGCGACGAGCCACTTCAGGCTCGTGCACGCCGCCTTGTTGACCGACACGTACACCGCCTTCCACCGCCGCATGACGAACGTCGCGGTCTTGTTCGGGGGCAGCTGGTCGCGGCGCATGGCGACGGCAGGGTATCGCTCGCCGCGGAGGCCACCGTCCGGCGCGCCTAGTACGGTGTGATGCCCGGCGCTCGCCCCACGGGCGGAGCGCCGTCCTCGCTCATGTTGCCTTCGCGTCCGACTCCTGCCTCGCTGCGCCTCGCCGTCAAGCGCGCGGTCGCCCGCGCCGTCCGCAGCGCCCTCGTCCGTCACGTCCGCGCGCAGCCGCGGCCGGAAGACCTCGCCGGCGCCGAGCGCCGCGTCTACATCATCCTCGTGAGCGCGTGGGGGATGGGCGGCACGATCCGCGCCGCCCTGAACCTCGCCGGCTACCTCGCCGACCACTACGAGGTCGAGGTGATCAGCGTCTTCCGCCGGCGCGACGAGTCGTTCTTCGGCTCCTTCCCGCCGGGCATCAAGGTCACCGCCCTCGACGACCAGCGGCCCGAGTCGCTGCCGCGGGGGCTGCGCGGCCTGATCCGCACGCTGCTGCGCGACCGGACGAGCATCCTCATGCACCCGATCGACCACGCGGCGGGCGAGTTCAACCTGTGGATCGACGTGCGGCTCGCGCGCAAGCTGCACCGGAAGGCCGGCTACCTGATCACCACAAGGCCCGGCCTCAACCTGCTCGCCGGCCAGCTCTCCCCGCCCGGGCTCACGCTCGTGGGACAGGAGCAGATGCACCTCGGGCACCACAACAAGAGCCTCAAGGCGGCGATGCCGCGGCACTACCCGAAGCTCGACGCGCTGGCCGTCCTGACGGAGCGCGACATGGACGCCTACGCGAAGCTGCTGCGGACGGGCGCGAACGGCTCGGGCAACGGCCGCCCGCGCCTCGTGCGGATCCCGAACACCGTGCGGGAGCTCGGCGGGCCGAAGGCCGACCTCGGCGCGAAGACCATCCTCGCCGCCGGCCGGCTCGCGCCGCAGAAGGGCTTCGACCTGCTCATCAAGGCCTACGCGCAGGTCGCGCCGCGCCACCCGGACTGGCACCTGCGCATTTGCGGCCGCGGCGACATGCAGCCGCGGCTCGAGGAGCTGCTCGACGAGTACGGCGTCCGCGAGCACGTGACGCTCGCCGGCCCGGCGGAGCGGATCGGCGAGGAGATGGCCGCCGCGTCGATCTTCGTGCTCAGCTCGCGCTTCGAGGGCTTCCCGCTCGTGCTGCTCGAGGCGATGAGCAAGGGCATGGCGGTGGTCGCCTACGACTGCCCCACGGGTCCGGCCGACATCATCGACGACCACCGCAACGGCCTCATCGTCCCGCCGAAGGACGTCGACGCGCTCGCGGCCGGCATCGTCGAGATGATCGAGGACGAGCAGCTGCGGCGCCGCTGCGGGCCGGCGGCGGTCGAGACGGCGAGCCGCTACACGATGGACCGGATCGGCCCGCACTGGGACGACCTGCTGCGCGAGCTGCCGCCGGCCTCCGGCCTCACGGCGCGCTGAGCGCGCGCGCTCCGTCGCCGTCAGCTCGCGACCGGGAGCTCGTCGCTGCGGGTGTCCTCCTGCGGGACGTAGCCCCAGGCGGCGCTCACGGCGCGCAGCGGCGGCGGGATGTCGGCGGGCGGCGGAAGCGGCGCCTGCACGCGCCCGGTCCCGATCTTGTCGGCGAAGTCGCCGAGCCCGGCGCGGAACGGGCCGTGGTCGTGCGCGCCGTAGTCGAGCATCCGCGCGTCCCATTCCACGCCGAGGAACGCGCAGATCTCGCGCGTCACCCGCTCGGGGTCGGCGGTGAGGTCCTCGTAGCGGACGGTGAGGCCGTCGTAGGCCTGCCGCGCGCGCTCCAGCGTCTCGCAGTAGTCGCGGATGCGCTCCACGTTCCGGCCGTCGTGCGGGCGCAGGTTGCGGCGCGAGCGGGCGATGGCGGCGGGATGGCGCAGCAGGAAGACGAAGCGCGCGTCCGGCCAGCACGCGCGCAGTTCGTCGGCGATGAAGACGTTGTTCGGCGTCTTGTCGACGATCAGCCGCTTGCCGCTCGCCACGAGCGAGCGGTGCAGCAGCCGGTCCCACAGCAGGTGCGTGAGGCCGTCGCCGGCGAGGCCGAGCTGCGCCGCGGACGCGCGCGCCCAGCGGCCCCGCGCGCGGACGGAGATCGCCCGCAGGTGCAGCTCGTGCGGCGCGTGGATGTGGGGATGGCTGTTGAGGAGGACGCGCAGCAGCGTCGAGCCCGACCGCATCGAGCAGAGGATGAAGACCGGCGCGGTGACGAGCCGGTCGCCCGGCCCGGGCGGCGGCGTCTCCGGCCGCGGGCGGCGCTGTTGCGGGCGGCGCGACCGGACGCGGACGAGCCGCAGCCCGGTATGCCGCACCAGCCTGCGGTTCACGGTCGTCCTCCAGCTCACGCGCGCCCACTCTAGCTTCCGCCGCACGCGACCGCCCGTCGCGCGGGGCAGCCCCGCGGTCCGGCGTCCCGGCGTCCCGGCGTCCATCGCCGCTTCTAGCCTGAAGGTCATGCCCGACGAGCCCCGCCGCCCGCCGTCCTCGCGCCTGTCGCGCACCGCGCGGCTCGGCGGCCTCGTCGCC
>DATMVH010000064.1:0-6967 GCA_035563395.1 Solirubrobacteraceae bacterium | reverse complement strand
ACGTCGTGACCCTGGGCCTTGAAGAACGGAAAGCACATGGCGCCGCCGACGAGGATCGTGTCGGCGCGCTCCAGGAACGCCTCGAGCACGCCGATCTTGTCGGTCACCTTCGCGCCGCCGACGACGGCGACGAGCGGCCGCTGCGGGTCGCGCAGGACGCCGTGGAGCGTCTCGACCTCGCGCTGGAGCAGGCGCCCCGCCGCGCTCGGCAGCAGCCGCGCGACCGCCTCCGTGGACGCGTGCGCGCGGTGGGCCGCGCCGAACGCGTCGTTGACGTATGCGTCCGCGAGCGCCGCGTAGCGCCGCGCCAGCTCCGGATCGTTCTTCGTCTCGCCCGGCTCGAAGCGGACGTTCTCGAGCATCACGACGTCCGCGTCGGGCACCTCGTCGAGCGACGGCGCGAACGCGACCTCCTCGCCGAGCAGCTCCTGCAGCCGCTCGGCGACGGGACGGAGCGAGAACTTCTCCTCGCGGGCCTTCGGACGCCCGAGATGCGCGGCCAGGACCAGCCGGGCGCCCTTCTCCCGCAGTTCGCGCAGCGTCGGCAGCGCCGCCCGGATCCGCGTGTCGTCGGTGATGCGCCGGTCGGCGTCCAGGGGGACGTTGAAGTCCACCCGGACCAGGACCCGCCGCCCGGCGACGTCGAGGTCGTCAAGCGTGCGCACGCACCAGCACCTTCTGGGCCAGCTCGACGCAGCGGTTCGAGTAGCCCCACTCGTTGTCGTACCAGGCGACGACCTTCACGAGGTTTCCGTCGATGACGGACGTGAGCGCGGAGTCGAAGATCGACGAGTACGGGCTCTTGACGATGTCCGACGAGACGATCGGGTCCTCCGTGTACTCGAGGATCCCCTCGAGCGGCCCGGTGTCCGCCTTGTCCCGGAGCGCCGCGTTGACCTCGTCGGGCGTGACCTCGCGCGCCGCCTCGAAGGTGAGGTCGACGACGGAGCCGGTCGGGACCGGGGCGCGCACCGCGAAGCCGTGCAGCTTGCCCTTCAGCTCCGGGATCACGAGGCCGATCGCCTTCGCCGCGCCCGTCGTGGCCGGCACCAGGTTCACCGCCGCCGCGCGCGCCCGGCGCAGGTCCTTGTGCGGCGCGTCCTGCAGCCGCTGGTCGGCGGTGTAGGCGTGAATCGTCGTCATCAGGCCGCGCTGGATGCCGATCGCGTCGTTCAGCACCTTGGCGACCGGCCCGAGGCAGTTCGTGGTGCACGACGCGTTGGAGATGACCGCGTGGTTGTCCGGGTCGTAGACGTCGTCGAAGTTGACGCCGAGCACGACGGTCGCATCCGGCTCGGTCGCGGGGGCGGAGATGATCACCTTCTTGGCGCCGGCCTCGAGGTGCTTCGCGGCGTCCGGGCGCTTCGTGAACCGGCCGGTCGACTCGATCACGACCTCCGCGCCGAGGTCGCCCCACGGCAGCTGCGCCGGGTCCGTCTCGGCGAAGACCTTCACGTCCCGGCCGTCGATGCGGAGCGCGTCGCCGGTGACCTCGACCTCGCCCGGGAAGCGCCCGTAGACGGAGTCGTACTTGAGGAGATGCCCGAGCGTGGCGGCGTCGGTGATGTCGTTGACGGCCACGATCTCGACGTCCGCGCTCGACTCCTGCGCCGCGCGGAAGATGTTGCGGCCGATGCGGCCGAAGCCGTTGATGCCGACGCGTACTGGCATGCTCGAACCTTTCTGGAAGCGGTCTCGGAGGCAGCCGGGAGGCTACCTTCCAAGGCGTGCCCGCGAGGCGCGGGCGCGGCAACGCCGACCCGCGGCCCGCCGTCAGGACTGCGACGCCCGCGTCAAGCGCGGCTCGGCAGCCGGTCGACGTCGCGGTGCTGGACCTCGACGAGGTACCGGCCGTCCGCGCGGAAGTGCGCGCCGAGATCCTCGGCGATGACCACGGAGCGGTGACGCCCGCCCGTGCACCCCACGGCGACCACGAGGTGCGCCTTCCCCTCCGCCACGTACTGCGGCAGCAGGTACTCGAGCAGCGGCAGCGCGCGGTCGTAGAACTCGCGCAGCCGCCCGTCGCGCCCCACGTAGTCGATGATCCGCCGGTCGAACCCGGTCAGCGGCCGCAGGTCGGCCTCGTAGTGCGGGTTGGGGAGGAAGCGGACGTCGAAGGCGAGGTCGGCGTCGCGCGGCGGGCCGTGCTTGTGGCCGAAGGAGCAGAAGGAGACCGCGAGCTTCCCGGGCTCGCCGGGCGCGAGCATCTCGGACGCGACCTTGCGGCGGAGCATCCCCGCGCTCAGACCCGTGGTGTCGATGACGGTGTCCGCGCGGTCGCGGATCGGCGCGAGCAGCTCCCGCTCGCGCCGGATGCCGTCGGCGACGGAGCCGTTGCGGGCGAGGGGATGGCGGCGACGGGTCTCCTTGTAGCGGGTGAGCAGCGTCTGCTCGTCCGCCTCGAGGAACAGCACGCGGTTCGCGACGCCGTCGCCGTCGAGCTCGTCGAGCACGGCGGCGAGGCGCTCGAAGTACGTGCCCGCGCGCAGGTCGGAGACGACGCACGCCCGCTGCACCTTCGAGCCCTCGTGGGTGAACAGGCCGGCGAGCGCCCGCAGCATGTCCGCGGGCAGGTTGTCGACGACGAAGTAGCCCGCGTCCTCGAACACGTTCATCGCGAGCGACTTGCCGGCCCCGGAGAACCCCGACACGACGACGAGGTCGCTGAGGCGGTGCATCAGCGACCCGTCTTGTTGAGGTGGGCGTAGAGGTCGCGCGCGACCTTCGGCGGCACCCCGGGCACCGCCTCGAGCTGCTCGCGGCTCGCGCCGAGGACCGCCTCCGGCGAGCCGAAGTGGCGCAGGAGGGCGCGCTTGCGGGCGGGACCGACGCCGGGCAGGTCGTCCATGATCGACTCGGTCATCGCCTTGTCGCGGCGGATCCGGTGGTGGGTGATCGCGAAGCGGTGCGCCTCGTCGCGCACGCGCTGGAGGAGCTGCAGCTCCGGCGTCTCGTGCGGCAGCCGCAGCGGCTCGCGGACGCCCGGGAGGAAGACCTCCTCGATCCGCTTGGCGAGCGAGACGACGGCGACGCCGCGCTGTCGGAAGCCCTGCAGCGCGGGCAGGCCGGCCGAGAGCTGCCCCGGCCCGCCGTCGATCACGATGAGGTTCGGGAGCGCCGCGAAGGACGCGTCGCGCCCCGCGTCGTACGGGGAGCGCTCCGCATGCCCCTCCCAGTTGGCGTAGCGGCGCGACAAGACTTCCGCCATCGAGGCGAAATCATCGGAGCCTTCGACGGACCGGATCGTGAAGCGGCGGTAATCGGCCTTCTTCGGCGCGGCGCCCTCGAAGACCACCATGGAGGCGACCGTGTGGGTCCCGCCGAGGTTCGAGATGTCGAAGCACTCGATCCGCACGGGCAGCGCGTCGAGCCCGAGGGCGGCCTGCAGCCCGGTGAGCGCGTCCACCCGCTGCTGGCGGCGCCGCTCGGCCTTGAGCTTCTCCTGGTCGAGCGCCAGCCGGGCGTTGCGCTCGGCGAGCTCGAGGATGCGCCGCTTGCCGCCGCGCTCGGCCGGGCGGATCTCGACGGAGCCGCCGCGCCGCTCCGCCAGCAGCGCCCCGAGCACCGCGGGCTCCGAGCCCTCCGCCAGCTCCTGCTGCACGACGATGAGCGAGGGGATGGCGAGCGCGCTCGTGTAGTACTGCAGGAGGAACTCCTCGGCGACGATCGCCGGTCCCTCCTCTCCCGCGTTGTCGAGGTAGAACGACTGGCGGTCGGAGAGCACGCCGTCGCGGACCTGGAAGACCTGCGCGTTCGCCTCCAGCCGGTCCACGGCGACGGCGACGGCGTCGAACGTGCCGGCGCCCTCCGAGGCCACCCGCTGGCGCTCCAGCAGCTGGCGGACGGCCTGCAGGCGGTTGCGCTCGACCGCGGCCTGCTCGTAGTCCTGCTCGCCCGCCGCGAGGTGCATGCGGCGCTCGAGGTCGCGCTCGATCTGCCGGAAGCGCCCGGAAAGGAAGGCGACGACGCCGTCGATGCCCTGCCGGTACTCCTCCCGGCTGACGTAGCCGACGCACGGCGCCCCGCAGCGCTTGATGTGGTAGTCGAGGCACGGGGAGCCCGAGCGGCGCCCGGGCTCCGACCCCTCGCAGGAGCGGAACTGGAAGATCTTGCCGAGCAGGTCGAGCGTTCCCCGCACCCGCTTCGCGCTCGAGTACGGCCCGAAGTACGCGCGGTCCCGGCGATGACGCTCGCGCGTGAAGTAGACGCGCGGAAACGCCTCGTCGAGGCTGATCGCGATGTAGGGGTACGACTTGTCGTCGCGCAGCCGGATGTTGAAGCGCGGCTTGTACTGCTTGATGAACGTCTGCTCGGTGAGCAGCGCCTCCTGCTCGCTCGCGACCACGAGGTACTCGATGTGGGCGATGAAGCCGACCATCGTCCCGCGCGCGCTGAAGTGCGAGGCCACGCGCTTGCGGATCGACTTCGCCTTGCCGACGTAGATGACGCGGCCGCGGGCGTCGCGGAAGAGGTACACGCCGGGCTGGTCGGGCAGCGCGCGCCGCTGCTCCGCCAATCGCTCCGTGCCCGGGGTCTCGACCGCCACCGTGGAGGGAGAGCTTAGGACGCGCAAGAGCTGTCTCTTTCGCGTCGCCCCTCGCAACTCCCGCCGGAGCGGCTGGTTCCCTATCCCTATGCGAGCAAGACGATTGTTGCTGCCGGCGGTGCTGCTCCTGTGCGCCGCCCTCGCCGCGCCGGCGGGCGCGGCCGTCCGTGTGGGCATCGGCGACCAGGACCCGTCGATGTTCAGCCAGCCGACGTTCAAGGCCCTGAAGGTCAAGCGCGTCCGCTACATCGTGCCCTGGGACTGGTTCAAGGACGCAGGGCAGAACGCGCAGGTGACCGCGTTCATGACCGCCGCGCGCGCCGCCCGCGCCGACGTGCTCGTCCACTTCACCGCGCGTCGCGGCTGCTACCGGACGGGCAACCGCTATTCCCGCGCCCGCGTGTGCCGGGCGCCGAGCGTGCGGACGTACAGCGCGTCCGTGCGCCGCTTCCGGCGCGAGTACCGCTGGGTGCGCACGTACGGCGCCTGGAACGAGGCCAACCACATCTCCCAGCCGATCTACCGCAACCCGCGGCGCGCCGCCCAGTACTTCCTCGCGCTGCGCCGGATCTGCCCGAGATGCACGATCGTCGCGGCCGACGTCCTCGACATCCGCAACATGGGGTCCTACCTGCGCGGCTTCCTGCGCCACGCCCGCGGCCGGGCGCGGATCTTCGGCCTGCACAACTACGGCGACGTCAACCGCCTCCGGCAGAGCTTCACGCGCCAGATCCTCTCCACCGTGCCGGGACAGGTGTGGGCGACGGAGACCGGCGGCATCTACTCCTTCCGCCCCAACTTCGCCCCCAACCTGCGGCGCCAGGCGGCGCGCACCCGCTACATGTTCCGGCTGTTCGACCGCTACGACACGCGGCGGCCCGGGATGCGCTCCCGGCTGACGCGGCTCTACAACTACCAGTGGAGCGGCGCGGAGGCCGGGGCGGCGTTCGACGCCGGCCTCGTGAACCCGGACGGCTCGGCGCGGCCCGCGTACCGGACGTTCCTGCGCCTCGCCCGCAGGCTGCCACGGTGACCCCGCTCGTCGACCTCTTCTCGGACACCCAGTCGCGGCCGACGCCGGCGATGCGGCGGGCGATGGCCGAGGCCGAGGTCGGCGACGAGCAGCGGCACGAGGACCCGACGGTCAACGCGCTGTGCGAGCGCGTGGCGGACCTGCTGGGCTTCGAGGCCGCGGTCTTCCTCCCCACGGGGACGATGTGCAACGCGATCGCCTTCCGGCTCCACATCGGGCCGGGAGGCGACGCGGCGCTGCTGCACCGCACGAGCCATCCGCTGCGCTTCGAGGCGGGCGGCCCGGCGGCGATGTCGGGCGCGGTGCTGCTCGCGCTGGACGGGCCGCGCGGCACGTTCGAGGCGGCGGCGGTCCGGGCCGCGCTGTCGGTTCCCGGCGACCGCTACGCCCCGCGCTCCCGCCTCGTCTCCGTCGAGCAGACCACGAACATCGCGGGCGGCCACGTGTGGCCGCTCGACCAGCTGCGCGAGGTCGTCGAGGCGGGGCGCGCCCACGGGCTGCGACTGCACCTCGACGGCGCTCGGCTGATGAACGCGGTCGTCGCCTCGGGCGTCTCCGCACGCGCGTGGACGCAGGGCTTCGACACCGCGTGGATCGACTTCACGAAGGGGCTCGGGGCGCCGGTCGGCGCGTGCCTCGCCGGCTCCCGCGAGCTGATCGACGAGGCGTGGCGCTACAAGCAGATGTTCGGCGGGGCGATGCGCCAGGCCGGCATCGTGGCCGCCGGCGCGCTGTGGGCGCTCGACCACCACGTCGAGCGGCTGGCCGAGGACCACGACCACGCGCGGGCGCTCGCCGTGGGGCTCGCGGGCCTGCCCGGCGTGGACGTCGACCCGGGCGCCGTCGCCACGAACATCGTGGTCTTCCGCGTCCCGGACGCCCGCGGGCTCTGCGAGCGCCTGCTCGCGGACGGCATCCGCATGGGGGCGCTCGACGACCAGACGGTCCGCGCCGTCACCCACCTCGACGTGGACGCCGCGGGCATCGACGCGGCGATCGCGGCGGCCACGCGCGCGCTGGCCGCACCGTGACGCCGGGGCTGGCCGGCAGGCGGAGCGCTCGGGACAATAGGGTTCAGAGCATGCGGCAGATCCGCTGGCCCGGCGAGTCCACCGAGCAACGGCGTGCGCGCGCGCTGCGCGAGCGCGTCGACGACCTGCGTACGGCCCGCCAGCGCATCATCGCCGCGGCGGACGCCGAGCGCCGGCGCATCGAGCGCGACCTCCACGACGGCGCGCAGCAGCGCCTCGTCTCGCTCGCGCTCGACCTGCGCCTCGCCCAGGCCGCGATCCGCGACGATCCGCAACGGGCCGAGGACCTGCTCACCGGGGCGGGCACCGAGCTCGCCGCCGCGCTCGAGGAGTTGCGCGAGCTCGCCCGCGGCATCC
>DATMVH010000063.1:0-2380 GCA_035563395.1 Solirubrobacteraceae bacterium | reverse complement strand
GATAAATCGCGTCCAGGTAGCAGTAGACGAGGTCGTGCTCGTCGAGCCGACGCTGGCAGCAGGCGCGGTAGCGCTCTGTGGTGTCCTGGCAGATGCGGGCGACGGTCGACTTGCCAACGACCTGATCGCCGAGCGCCTCCTCGAGCAACTCCTCGACGTCGCGCACCGACAGGCCCCTGAGCAACCCCAGGATGATCAACGCCTCCAGCGCGTGCGTGCGCGCCACGCCCTTGCCGAGCACCTGGCGCTCAAAGCCCAACTCGACGGCGTTGCGGATGCGCGGGCGCTCCAGCTCGATCGAGCCGCTCGTCGTCTTCACCGTCCGCGGCTCATAGCCGTTGCGGCAGATCGCCGCGCCGTCGGTGCGCTGGTATCGCTCGCGGCCGAGGAAGTCCGTCACCTCCTCCTCGAGCGCCTGCTGCATGATCAGCCGCGCGCCCAGGCGCGCGACCGCCTCGACGGGATCGTCGAACTCACCGACGCCGGCCAACAGCTCATCGAGCTCACGCCGCAGCCGCTCGCTCGGGACCATCTTCGCCATGCGGGCGTACCTCCATGCTTCGTCTCGTCAGGACAAGCGGAGGCTACGTCCGCTCTACGTTTCCCCGGTCAGTGGGACGGCACCCTGCGGTGGCTGATCAGGCGGATCTTGCTGTTGAGGCCTTCGAGGCGGCCGTTGGAGAGTCCGAGGCGGATGGCGGCGAGGATGCCGTCGCGGTGCGCGCGCAGGGGTGCGGGCGAGCCGGACGAACGGCTTGAGCCGGGAGCGGCTGGCCCAGGCGAGCCAGGCGTCGAGGTGGGCTGGGGCCAGGCAGGGGTCCTTGAGGTGGTAGAGCAGCCGCAATTCTTCGCGCAGCAGGAAGGCGCGGTAGAGCTGGCGGTTGGCCTGTTGGACTTCCCAGAGGGTGGCGAGCTGGCCGATGGTCTGGCGTTCGGGGGCTTTCAGCAGCGACCAGCGGGTGCCCTTGACCCAGCGGCCGGTGGCGGTGTGCGAGCGCTGGTGGGCGTTCCATTCGTCGCGGCGGACCTGGTCGGTGGCGCGCGATCCGAGCCGGCAGACGTGGAACGGGTCAAAGCAGATCTCGGCCCGTGGGATCGCGTCGCGGATGGCGCGCTGGTACTCGCCGCTCATGTCGATCGAGACCGCCCGGATCGAGTGCTTGCGGTCGCCGAGCTCGGCGAAGAACTCACTGAGGGTGGCGCTGTTGCGGCCCGCTCGGCACCACACGATCGCCCCGGACCGGTGGTCGGCGACGCTGGTCAGGTAGCGGTGATGGCGGCGGTAGCTGATCTCGTCGACGCCGATGCAGACCAAGCCCTCGAGCCGGCGCTCATCGAGATGGTCGGCGACCACGCGGGCGACGATCCGCCCGACGGTGTCCCAACCGACCCTGAGCAGGCCGCAGATCGCTGTGCGCGCCATCTGCTGCGCCAGCCACGCGACGACATCCTCGAAGTCGCGCGTGTGCGCCGCGTCCGGGCGCGCCCACGGCCCGGCTCCAAGCGGACGCCGCAGTCCCGGCAGCGCAGGCGCCGCAGCTCGCACTCGATGATGCAGCGGCCGGCGCCGAGGTCCAGGTGCCGTCAGCGCTTGACGCGCCGGTCGTGGATCTGCAAGTGGGGGCCGGTCTGCCCGCAGCCCGCGCACACGCGCCGGCGTCGCCGCAGGCGGACGGTCACGATCACCCCCTCGGCCCCGAACGAGACGTCCGCCACGCTGGCGCCGGGCCGACGCAGCAAGCGCTTGAATGCGGTGGTGACGCGCACGTCGCCCTCCCGTGTGAGCCGCTAGCCATCAGCCAGCCAGCAGCCTCCTGCGAGGGCGGCGGCGCGTCGCCTGCGTTCTGCGCAACCTCCGCGAAGTTCTCCAAACGCCGCCTACCGCTCAAGCGCGCGACGACGAACGCGGCCCTTTGGCCGCTCCTTCACCCCCAAACCGCGAGGAGACCCGGAATAGAACCCGGCCCCCTTGTAGCGCGGGATGAAGGGCTGCATGACGCGCTCGACGCCCTGCCCGGTCGTGGGGCAGCTCACGAGGGGATCTACGGTGATGCGCTGCTCGAGTCAAAGGACGAGCCGTCGCGGCCGCGGTAGACGTACACGGCCCGACGAAAGGCGCCGATTTCTACGAGCGGGCAGTCATGGTCGGCGCAACTCGACGTTGCAGTTCCAGCACCGCGATGCCCACGGCCACTTGCGCGGCTTGGCCGCGAGGGGCCGTGCGGGTGCCTTGCATGCGGGGTTCGCGCATGGCGTCGCGTCGCCGAGCGCGATGTCGGTGGTGTCGATGGGGCGAGCGGGTGGCTTCGGCTGTCCCGCCCCCGGTTCGCCGGACACTTCTGTGGTGAACGCGGCGATCATGTCATGGCGCCCTGATGGA
>DATMVH010000062.1:0-3000 GCA_035563395.1 Solirubrobacteraceae bacterium | reverse complement strand
GCGCCCGGCCCATCGCGGCGCCGGACGCGCGCCAGTCGTGGTTGCCGAGCACGGCGAGGGCGCCGCGGAGGCGCGCGAGCTCGGCGGCCACGGCTTCCGGCTCGGCGCGGCCCTTCCCGAGCCACGTGGAGTCGAGGAAGTCGCCGAGCAGCAGGACGAGGTCCGGCGCCTCGTCCAGGACCGCGTCGACGACGGCGGCCACGCGCGCGGGCGTCATGTGCCCCGCGCCGGCGTGGAGGTCGCTGACCAAGGCGACGGTGTAGCCGTCGAGCGCCGCGGGCCACAACGGCAGGGGCAGGTCCTCACGACGCACGACGAGGCGGCGCGGCTCCCGCCACGCCGCCTCGTACGCAAGCCAACCGGCAGCGGCGCCCAGCGCCGCCGCCGTCAGGCCCTTAGCGCCGATCCCGGTCGTCGGGGACGTCGAGGTCCCCGATGTCGTCGAACCCGCCGCCCGACCCGAAGCCCGAGCCGATCTCCTCGAGCTCGGCCGTGTCGAACGCCGGGCCGAAGCCGCCGAGGCCCTCGCCGTCGTCGAGCCCCAGCTCGGCCGCCAGCTCGTCGCCCTCGAGCAGCCCGACGTCGTCGATCCCGCGGGGAAGCGGCTCCGCCGGCTCGATCTCGATCGTCCGGTAGCGCTTCAGGCCCGTGGCCGCCGGGATGAGCTTCCCGATGATCACGTTCTCCTTCAGTCCGGCCAGGCGGTCGATCTTGCCCTCGAGGGCCGCGTCCGTCAGCACCTTCGTGGTCTCCTGGAAGGAGGCCGCGGAGAGGAACGAGTCCGTGGCGAGCGACGCCTTGGTGATGCCGAGGATGATCTCCTCGAACGCCGCCGGCTCGCCGCCCTGGGCCATCACGTCGCCGTTCACGCGCTTGATCTCGTGGCGGTCGACGAACTGGCCGGGCAGGAGGTTGGTGTCCCCCTTCTGGTCCACGCGGACCTTCTTGAGCATCTGGCGCACGATCAGCTCGATGTGCTTGTCGTGGATGTCGACGCCCTGGGACTTGTAGACCTCCTGGACCTCCTTGACGAGGTACAGCTCGGTCTCCGTCCGGCCGCGGATCGCCAGCAGCTCGTGCGGGTACAGCGAGCCCTCGTTGAGCTGCGTGCCCGGCTCGATCCGCGCGCCCTCGTCCACGTGCAGGCGCGTGCGCCGCGGGAAGGTGTGGCGGTGCTCCTCGCCGGAGTCGTCCGTGACGACCACCGTGCGGGCCTTGTCCGTGTCCTCCACGGACACGACGCCGCCGACCTCGGCGATCTTCGCGAGGCCCTTCGGCTTGCGCGCCTCGAACAGCTCGACGATGCGCGGAAGGCCGTGCGTGATGTCCGCGCCGGCGACGCCGCCGGTGTGGAACGTCCGCATGGTCAGCTGCGTGCCCGGCTCGCCGATCGACTGCGCGGCGATGATGCCGACCGCGTCGCCGATCATGGCCGTGCGGCCCGTCGCGAGCGAGCGCCCGTAGCAGGCCTGGCACACGCCCGAGGTCGCCTCGCACTTGAGGACGGAGCGCACCGGGATCGTCACCCGGTCGCCCGTGCCGTCGTAGGACTGCACGAGCGCGGCGAGGTCCGCCCGGTCGATCTCCTGGCCCTTCTCGAGCAGGGTCGTCCCGTTCACGGTCACGTCGGCCGCCGCCTGGCGCCCGGTGAGCATGTCGTTCGGCTCGCCCGTCGGCTTGTACAGCGGGAGGTCGAGGTGCTCCTCCGTGCCGCAGTCCTGAATCCGGATGATCACGTCCTGCGCGACGTCGACCAGGCGCCGCGTGAGGTAGCCCGAGTCGGCGGTGCGCAGGGCGGTGTCCGCGAGGCCCTTGCGCGCGCCGTGCGTCGAGGTGAAGTACTCGAGCACGTCGAGCCCCTCCATGAAGTTCGCCTTCACGGGGCGCTCGATGATCTCGCCCTTCGGGTTGGCCATGAGCCCGCGCATGCCCGCCAGCTGGCGGATCTGCTTGAACGAGCCGCGGGCGCCCGAGCTGGCCATCATGTAGATGGAGTTCAGCTGGTCGGTGGCCTCGATGTTCGCCAGCATCGCCTCGCCGACCTTGTCCGTCGCCTCGTTCCACTGGTTCGTGACCGCCAGGTGGCGCTCCTCCTGCGTGATCAGGCCCTCGTCGTACTGGTCCTGGATCTGCTGGACGCGCTCCTCGTAGCGGGCGAGGATCTCCTGCTTGGTGGGCGGCACGACGACGTCGTTCTTGGAGACCGTGATGCCGGCCTGCGTCGCGTAGTGGAACCCGAGGTCCTTGAACGCGTCGAGGACCTGCGAGATCGCCGCGGCGCCGAACGTCTGCACGAGCTGGTCGACGAACCCCGTCACGTCGCGCTTGCGGAGCGACTTGTTGATGAACTCGTAGGCGGACTTGTCGAAGTCCTCGCCCATCGTCTCCTCGAGCGCGCGCTCGATCTTCTCGTTGAAGATGATGCGCCCGACCGTCGTGAGGACGTGGCCGCCCTCGCGCCCGTACGGCCGGTACTCCGCGACGTCGTGGAGCTTGACCATGCCGTGCTCGACGGCCAGCTCGGCCTCCTGCGCCGTGCGGTACCGCGGCGGCCGCTGCGCCTCGCGGTCGTAGCTCTCGAGCTCGGCCTCCTCGGGCCCGTACGTCAGGTAGTACGTGCCGAGGATCATGTCCTGCGTCGGCGTCGCCAGCGGCGCGCCGTGCGCGGGGGACAGGATGTTGTTGGCCGACAGCATCAGCACGCGGGCCTCGGCCTGCGCCTCGGCGGACAGCGGCAGGTGGACCGCCATCTGGTCGCCGTCGAAGTCGGCGTTGAACGCGTGGCAGACGAGCGGGTGGACCTGGATGGCCTTGCCCTCCACGAGCACGGGCTCGAACGCCTGGATGCCCAGGCGGTGGAGCGTCGGCGCGCGGTTGAGCAGGACGGGGTGCTCGTGGATGACCTCCTCGAGCACGTCCCAGACCTCCGGGATCATCGAGTCGACCATCTTCTTGGCCGCCTTGATGTTCTGGACGGCCTTGCGCTCGACGAGCCGGGCC
>DATMVH010000061.1:0-4479 GCA_035563395.1 Solirubrobacteraceae bacterium | reverse complement strand
CCGCGCCTCGCGCCTCGCGACGTGGATGCCGCGCGCCGTGGTCACCACGCGCCGCACCGGCCGGCGCCGCGCGCGCAGCCTCGTCGCCTGCGACGACGTCCGCCGCCCGCGCGCGTTCTCCGGCCTCGGCGTCGTGACCGTGCTCACCATCGACATGGACCGCGGGCTGCCGTGGGTCGATTCCGACGCCGTCATGTCCGACGCGCAGACGATCTACGGCTCGCCGGGAAGCCTGTACGTCGCCACGCAGCGCTGGATCGACCCGGACACGCCGGCCGACGCGCTGCCCGCCGGCGCCGCGACGGAGATCCACCGCTTCGCGGCCGCGGAGCGCGCGGAAACGGCGTACCGCGCGAGCGGGCGCGTGTCCGGTCACCTCCTCAACCAGTTCTCGCTCTCCGAGCACCGTGGCGATCTGCGCGTCGCGACCACCGAGACCCCCGTCTGGATGGGCGGCGAGGAGATCCCGAGCGAGAGCGCCGTGACCGTCCTGCGCGAGGCGGGCGGCCGCCTGCAGGCGGTCGGCGCGGTCCGCGGCATGGGGCGCGGCGAGCGCATCTACTCCGTCCGCTTCATCGAGGACGTGGGCTTCGTCGTGACCTTCCGCCAGACGGACCCGCTCTACGCGCTCGACCTCACCGATCCGGTCGCGCCGCGGGTCGCCGGGGAGCTGAAGATCCCCGGCTACTCGGCCTACCTGCACCCGCTCGGCGACGGGCTGCTGCTCGGCGTCGGGCAGGACGCGACGGACGACGGCCGCGTCACCGGGACGCAGCTCTCGCTCTTCGACGTCTCGGACCTCGCGCGCCCCGTCCGCCTGCACCAGCGGACGATCGCGCCGTCCAGCTCGTCGCAGGCGGAGTACGACCACCACGCGTTCCTCTACTGGGCGCCGTCCCGGCTCGCGGTCCTCCCCGTCGACGTCTTCGGCGACGACGGCGGGGTGTTCTCCGGCGCGCTGGGCTTCTCGATCGACCGCGCGGCCGGGATCGCCGAGGCCGGCCGGATCTCCCACCCGCCGGCGGACGGCGTCGCCCCGCCGGTCCTGCGCGCCGCCGTCGTCGGCGAGCGACTGTTCACGCTGTCGGACGCGGGGCTGCTCGCGTCGGCCCTCGCCGGCCTCGCGCCGCAGGCCTGGCTGCCGCTGCCGCCCCGCTAGCCGGGGCGGCCGTTCTCGTCGCCGTCGACCGCGTAGCGGTCGAAGCGCTCGGCCACCACCGCCGGCAGCCGGACGGAGACGCGCACGCCCGCGGGCGTGTCCTCGCGCTCGAGGTCGCCCGCGAACTCGTGGAGCTCCGACAGCGTCCCGCCCTCGCTGAACGGCACGAGCAGCTCGACGTCCCGCAACGTCCGCTCGAACTCGGCGGCGATCCGCGCGCCGAGCCGGTCGAGCCCCTCGCCGGTGAGGGCGGACACGAGCACGGCGTCGGGGTGGCGGAACGCGAGCTCCCGCCGGCGTTCGTCGTCGATCGCGTCCGCCTTGTTGAGGACGAGGACGCGCGAGTGGTCGCCGATGCCCATCTCCTCCAGCACGTCCTCGACGGCGCTCGTCATTTCCACGAGCTCGTCCTCGTCGGCGCTCGCGTCCACGACGTGGAGGAGCAGGTCCGCGCGCTTGGTCTCCTCCAGCGTCGCGCCGAAGGCGTCCACGAGCTGGTGCGGAAGCTTGCGGATGAAGCCCACGGTGTCCGTCAGGAGGTACGTGCGGCCGTCGAGCCGGAAGGTGCGCGTGGTCGGGTCGACCGTGTGGAACAGGCGGTCGCGCACCCCCACGTCGCTGCCGGTGAGCGCGTTCAGCAGCGTCGACTTGCCGGCGTTCGTGTAGCCCACGAGCGCGACCGTCGGCAGGTGCGCGCGCTCGCGCTCGGCGCGCATCACCTCGCGGTTGGAGACGACGTGGCGCAGGCGCCGGCGCAGCGCCGCGATCCGGTCGCGGGCGAGCCGGCGGTCCGTCTCGATCTGCGACTCGCCCGGGCCGCGGGTGCCGATGCCGCCGCCGAGCCGCTCGAGGTGCGTCCACAGCCCGCGCATGCGGGCGAGGTTGTACTCGAGCTGGGCGAGCTCCACCTGCAGCTTGCCCTCCGCGGAGTGGGCGTGCCCGGCGAAGATGTCGAGGATCACCGCCGTGCGGTCGATCACCGGCACGGCGAGCTCCTTCTCCAGGTTGCGCTCCTGGCGCGGGCTGAGCTCGTCGTCGCAGGCCACGAGGTTCGCGTCCCGCGCCTTCACGAGGTCCTTGACCTCCTCGACCTTGCCCGGGCCGAGGTAGAGGTTGGGATGCGGCTTCTCGCGCCGCTGGATCAGCTCGCCGACCACGGCGACGCCGGCGGTGCGCAGGAGCTCCTTGAGCTCGGCGAGATCGCCCTCGGGCATGGCGCCGACGCACACGGCGCGCTGCTTGGCGCGGCCGGGCTGCTGGGCGGAGCCGGATCGGGATGGGGTCGTGCGGCCGTCTCGGGAGCGATCCACGCCTTCCATTGTAGGTTCGCCGAGCCGGCTCGCGACCGCGCGCTGACCGCGTCGCCCGCGCGGAGCGACGGGCTATCGTGCCGCCGGTGACCCCGCTCGGTGAGCGCCTCGCGGCTCGGACGCTGGAGCTCGTCGAGATCCCCTCGGAATCGCGCGAGGAGGCGCGCCTCGCCGAGCACGTCACGGCGGTGCTGCGGGAGGGCGGCGTGGAGGTGCGCGACCTCGGCGACACGTGCCTGCTGGCGGGCGACGGGCCGGTCCTGCTCGCCGGCCACCTGGACACGGTCCCCGCGCAGGACGACCGGCCGCCCGCAATCGAGGACGGTCGCGTCCGCGGGCTCGGGGCGAGCGACATGAAGGGCGCGCTCGCCGTGATGATCGAGCTGGCGCTCGCGGGAGCGCCGTACCGGTGCCTGTTCTTCGGGCGCGAGGAGCTGCCCGCCGCCGAGTCGGCGCTCGCGCCGCTGCTGGAGCGGGAGCCGCTCGCCGCGGAGCTCGTGGTGATGATGGAGCCGACGGCGTGCGAACTGCACGCGGGCTGCCTCGGCAACATCAACGCGACGTGGACGTTCCGCGGCCGCTCGGGCCACTCCGCCCGGCCGTGGACGGCCGACAACGCGATCGAGCGCGCCGCCGCGGGGGTCTGCGCGCTCGCCGCGCAGACCCCCGTCCCGCACGCCTTCGACGGGCTCGAGTTCGTCGAGGTGGCGAGCGTCACGCGGATCGCCGGCGGGATCGCCGGCAACGTCATCCCGGACCGCGCCGAATGCCAGGTGAACTTCCGCTACGCGCCGGGCCGGACCCCGGACGGCGCGGAGGCGCGGCTCGCCGAGCTGTGCGCCGGCCACGGCGAGCTGCGCGTCGACTCCAACGCGCCGTCGGGACCCGTGGCCACCGGCCCGCGCGTCGACGCGCTCGTCGCCGCCGGCGACCTGACGCGCGCCCCGAAGCAGGCCTGGACGCCGGTGGCCGAGTTCGGCGCCGCCGGGCTGGACGCCGTCAACTTCGGGCCGGGGGATCCCGCGCAGGCGCACCGGCGCGACGAGTCGGTCGCGATCGCCGCGCTCCAGCGCGCGTTCGAGGTGCTGGAGGCCTACGCGCGGTGAGGCTCAACCCCGTCCTCACGCGCTTCGAGACGTACCCGTTCGTGCGGCTCGAGCAGGCGCGGCGGCGGCTGCGGGCGGCCGGCGCCGACCTGATCGACTTCGGCATGGGCGAGCCGCGCGAGGAGACGCCGTCGTTCATCCGCACGGCGCTCGCGGAGGCGATCGAGCCGCTCTCGACCTACCCGACGGCGGAGGGCCTGCCGGAGCTGCGCGAGGCCGTCGCGGCCTGGGTGCGCCGCCGCTTCGGCGCGGAGCTCGACCCGGACGCGGAGGTGGTGCCGACGCTCGGCTCGAAGGAGGCGATCTTCCACCTCGCGCAGGTCGTCGACGGGGACGTCGTCGCCGTGCCGGCGCCCGCCTATCCCGTCTACGAGCGCAGCGCCGCGTTCGCCGGCAAGGAGGTGCTGGAGCTCCCGCTGCGCGAGGAGACGGGCTTCCTGCCGGACCTCGACGCCGTCGCGCCCGGGACCTGGGCGCGCGTGGCCATCCTGTGGCTGAACTACCCGAACAACCCGACGGCGGCGACCGTGCCGCTCGCCTTCTACGAGCGCGCCGCGGCCCTCGCGCGCGAGCACGGCTTCGTGCTCGCCTGCGACGAGGCGTACTCGGAGATCTACTTCGGCGAGCCGCCCGTGTCCGCGCTGCAGCTGGGCGACCGGACGGGCGTGGCGGTGTTCAACACGCTGTCGAAGCGGTCCTCGATGCCCGGCTACCGCTCGGGCTTCGTCGCCGGCGATCCCGCGCTGGTGGCGGCGCTCAAGCGCTACCGGCCGAACGTCGGCGTGGCCCCGCCCGCGTTCGTGCAGCGCGCCGCGGTCGCGGCGTGGGGCGACGAGGCGCACGTCGAGGCCGTCCGCGCGCGCTATCGCGCGAAGCGCGACGTCCTCGCGCCCGCGCTCGCGCG
>DATMVH010000060.1:0-4662 GCA_035563395.1 Solirubrobacteraceae bacterium | reverse complement strand
CAACGAGCGCGGGCCGTCCGTGTCCGAGCAGGAGATCGAGCTGTTCGTCGACAAGCTGCTCTACCTCGCGAAGGGCGCGTCCGTCTGCGTGTTCGCCGGGTCGCTGCCGCGCAACGTCGACGTCGACGTCTACGCCGGCCTCATCCGCGAGCTCAAGCGGATCGGCGTGGAGACCGTGGTCGACACGGACGGCGACCCGCTGCGCCGCGCGGTCCGCGCCGAGCCGGGCGTCATCTCGCCGAACGTGCTCGAGGCCGAGGAGCTCGTGGGGCACGAGTTCAACGACGAGGAGGACCACTGCATCGCCGTGTGCGAGATGGCGGAGCTCGGCGCCTGCGAGGCGATCATGACCGCGCTCGACGGCTGCTACGCGCACATGGCGCCGAAGGACCCCGGTCTCCCGCCGCAGCTCTACCGCCTCAAGCTGCGCAAGGGCACGGTCGAGCCGCGCGCCACCGTCGGGTCGGGCGACGCCTTCCTGGCGGGGTTCGTGGCCGCCCGCTACAACGGGCGCCCGACGGAGGAGTGCCTCGTCTACGGGGTCGCCTGCGGCGCCGAGTCGACGCGCCACCTGGGCGCCGGATTGATCGATCCCGGACAGGTCGAGCGGCTCGCCGACGACGTCGAGGTCGAGCGTCCGCCGCTGCCCGCAGAAGTCGGCTGACGGACGCTCCGGCGGCCCCAGAGCCGCGGAAGGCCGCTGGTAGCGTGGTCGGGCCCAGACCCGTCCGCCCCCACCCCTAGGATCCCGTCATGGAAGTAGAGATCGGCCGAGGCAAGAAGGCGCGCCGCGCCTATGGATTCGACGACATCGCGATCGTGCCCTCGCGGCGGACGCGCGACCCCGACGATGTCGACATCTCGTGGACGGTCGGGCCGTACCGGTTCGACCTTCCCCTGCTAGCCTCGGCCATGGACGGCGTCGTCTCGCCGCACACCGCGGGCGTGCTGGGAAAGCTCGGCGGACTGGCGGTCCTGAACCTCGAGGGCATCTGGACGCGCTACGAGGACGCGGACGCGCAGCTGGAGCGGATCGCCGGGCTCGACCGCGAGGAGGCGACCCGGGAGATGCAGGACATCTACCTGGAGCCGGTCAAGGAGGAGCTGATCGCCCAGCGGATCCAGGAGGTCAAGCAGCAGGGCGTGGTGGCGGCCGCGTCGCTGACGCCGCAGCGCGTCGAGCGCTTCTACGAGATCGCGCTCGAGGCGGGGCTCGACATCCTCGTCATCCAGGGGACGGTCATCTCGGCGGAGCACGTCTCCACGCAGGGTCACGTGCTCAACCTCAAGGAGTTCGTCGGCGAGCTGCCGATCCCGGTGGTCGTCGGCGGCTGCGCGTCCTACCACTCCGGCCTGCACCTCATGCGCACGGGCGCCGCGGCGGTGCTCGTCGGCGTCGGTCCGGGAGCGGCGTGCACGACGCGCGGCGTGCTCGGCATCGGCGTGCCGCAGGCGACGGCCATCGCCGACGTGGCGGCGGCCCGGGCGCAGCACATGCTCGAGACGGGCGAGTACTGCAAGGTCATCGCGGACGGCGGCATGCGCAACGGCGGCGACGTCGCGAAAGCGATCGCCTGCGGGGCGGACGCGGTGATGATCGGCTCCCCGCTCGCACGCGCGTACGAGGCGCCCGGCCACGGCTTCCACTGGGGGATGGCGACGTTCCACCCGACGCTGCCGCGCGGCGCGCGCGTGCGGACCGTCCAGAACGGGACGATGGAGGAGATCGTCACCGGCCCGGCGCGCGAGAACGACGGCACGTTCAACCTGATGGGCGCGCTGCGGACCTCGATGGCCACCTGCGGCTACCGCGACATCGCGGAGTTCAACCGCGCGGAGCTCATGATCGCGCCGGCGCTCCAGAGCGAGGGCAAGCACCTGCAGCGCGAGCAGGCCGTGGGCATGGGGGCGCGCGGCGCCCAGATGGCGCTGGCGGCGACGGAGTAGCCGGCCCGATGCGGGACGCGACGAAGTCGGTGGTCGCCGAGCAGCCGCTCGAGGAGCTGGCGCTCGAGCGCGAGGTGGCCACGGACGAGGTCGTGGTCCTCGACTTCGGCGGCCAGTACTCGCAGCTCATCGCACGCCGCGTGCGCGAGCTGGGGGTGTTCTCCGAGCTGCTGCCGCACACCGTCGGCGGCGCCGAGGTGCGGCGGCGGCGGCCGAAGGGGCTCATCCTCTCCGGCGGCCCGGCGTCCGTGTACGCGCCGGGCGCGCCGCGGCTGGATCCGGCGCTGCTCGAGCTCGGGATCCCCGTGCTCGGCATCTGCTACGGGATGCAGGCCATCGTCCTCGAGGAGGGCGGTCGCGTGCGGGGCGCCGAGATCGGGGAGTTCGGCCGCTCGTCCGTGACGGTCACGGAGCCGGGGCGGCTCCTCGCGGGCACGCCCGCCGAGCAGCCGTGCTGGATGTCGCACCGCGACACGGTGTACGAGGCGCCGCCCGGCTTCTCGGCGCTGGCGTCCTCGAGCGAGTCCCCCGTCGCCGCGCTGGAGGACACGGCGCGCGACATCTACGGGATCCAGTTCCATCCCGAGGTGGTCCACACCCCGTACGGGCAGCAGATCCTCACCACCTTCCTGGAGGACATCTGCGGCTGCGAGCGGACGTGGAGCGCCGCCTCGATCATCGACGAGCAGGTGGCGGCCATCCGCGCCGAGGTCGGCGACGGCAAGGTGATCTGCGGCCTGTCGGGCGGCGTGGACTCGTCCGTCGCCGCGCTTCTCGTACACCGCGCGGTCGGCGATCAGCTCACGTGCGTGTTCGTGGACCACGGGTTGATGCGCCGCCGCGAGGGCGAGCAGGTCATCTCCGCGTTCCGCGACCACTTCAAGGTGCCGCTCGTCGCGGTCGACGCGGAGGACCGCTTCCTCGCGCGGCTGCGTGGCGTCTCCGATCCGGAGGCCAAGCGCAAGGCGATCGGCGCGGAGTTCATCCGCGTCTTCGAGGAGGAGGCGCGCCGGCTGGGAGACGCGCGCTACCTCGTGCAGGGGACGCTGTACTCGGACGTGATCGAGTCCGGCGGCGGCACCGGCGCCGCGACCATCAAGTCGCACCACAACGTCGGCGGGCTGCCCGACGACCTCGAGTTCGAGCTCGTGGAGCCGTTGCGGGCGCTGTTCAAGGACGAGGTCCGGGCGGTCGGCGCGGAGCTCGGGCTGCCGGAGCGGCTCGTCTGGCGCCAGCCGTTCCCGGGCCCGGGCCTGGCGATCCGCGTCGTCGGCGGCGAGGCCACGAAGCAGCGGCTCGACACCCTGCGCCACGCGGACGCGATCCTCCAGGAGGAGATCCGCGCGGCGGGCCTGTACCGCGAGTTGTGGCAGTCCTTCTGCGTGCTGCCGGACGTCCGCACCGTCGGCGTGCAGGGCGACGAGCGCACGTACGGCTACGTCGTCGCGATTCGCGCGGTCACCTCCGAGGACGCCATGACGGCGGACTGGGCGCGGCTGCCGTACGACCTCCTCGAGCGGATCGCCTCGCGGATGATCAACGAGATCCGCGAGGTCAACCGGGTCGTGCTCGACATCACGTCGAAGCCGCCCGGCACCATCGAGTGGGAGTGACCACCCGCCAGTCGGCCATCCTCGCGGCGGTCGTCGGGGTGGCCTATGCGGCCACGCTGGTGGTGACGCAGGACGCCGTGGCGCCCGGCCTCGTCGGCGGCGCGCTCGCCGGCGTCCTCGTGTTCCTCCTGATCCGGCGCGTCCAGGAGCACAACGCGATGCGGCGCCGGCGCGCCGAGGGGCGCGACCGCGCGGGCGGGCCGTAGCTCACGACTCGGCGTCCCAGGCCTTGAGCTCGGGCAGCGGGTCGAACGGCGCGCCGCCGCGGTACCAGCCCGGTCCGCTCCACATCTCGAAGTGCAGGTGGCATCCGTCGGCGCGCCCGGTCGCGCCGACGAACCCGATCAGCCGCCCCGTCCGGACGCGCTCGCCGGCGTCGACGAGCGCCGGGTCGCGCAGGTGCATGTACGCGTAGTCCACGCCGGTGCCTGCGCCGTCGACGACGACGTAGTTCCCGGCCCGCGCCTCGAACTGCTTGAAGCGCACCGTCCCGCCGCGCGCGGCGACGACCGGCGTGCCGCACTCGGCGAAGACGTCCTCGCCCTGGTGGCCGCGCCCGCCGCCGAACATGCCGGCGCCCGTGGCGTACGTGTGGTCGCCGGCGATCGGGAAGCGGTGGCGCAGGAACGTGAAAGCGCCGGCCTCCGCGGCCTCGTCGGCGGCGCCCTGCTCGGAGGCCAGCGCCGCCTGCGCCGGCTCCGGGCTGGACGCCTCTGCGCCCGACGCGGTGATGGCGCGCACCCGGAAGCGGTAGAGCCCGTCGCGCTGGACGGCCCTGCCCGCCGTCCCGTCCCAGCTCACGGTCCCCGGGATGCCCGGGACGACGCCCGGAAACGTCCAGCGCGCGATCACGACGGCGTCGGCGGCGCGCACGAGCTCGACGGCGACCGTCGCCGGCTCCGTCCCGCCGAGCACGTAGGAGAGCTCGGCGCCGCGCTCGGCGTCGTAGAACACCTTCCGGCGCTGGACCTCGATGTCGACCGGGCCGGCCGGCACGACGGGTGTGCTCGCGTCGACCACGAGCGCGTCCTCCGAGGCCGCCGAGCGGGTGCCGTCCCCGAGCGCGACGGCCACCGGCCCGCTGGCGGCCGTCCGCGGGACG
>DATMVH010000059.1:0-3450 GCA_035563395.1 Solirubrobacteraceae bacterium | reverse complement strand
GCGCGCCTCGCGGCCGCCGAGGCCGAGATCCGGCGACTGCGCGGCGCGCCGTGGCGGCGCGTGCGCGCGCGCCTGCGGCGGCGGGTCGCCCGATGATCCTCTTCGCCGCCTCGATCACCGACCCGGACGTCTACCGGCGCTGCGCCGAGCCCGGGATCCGGCTCGCCGCCGAGCCCGATTCCGACGTCCTCGCCAACGCCGCCGCGGGCTCCATCTACCGCTCCTACAACCTCATCCTCGACGCCGCGGCGGCGCGCGACGACCTCGAGGCGCTCGTGCTCGTCCACCAGGACGCGGAGATCCAGGACCCCGCCTTCTGCGCCAAGGTGCGGCAGGCGCTGGAGGACCCCGCGGTCGGCGTCGTCGGGTGCGTCGGCGCGATCGGGGTGCGCAGCATCGCCTGGTGGGAGGGATCGGTGACCTGGGCCTCGTTCGTCCACCGCTACGGCGAGCTCGGCGGCGGCGAGCTGCCGGGCTTCTCGTGGAACGGGGCCGAGCTGCCCGCCTACGCCCGCACCGGAGAGGTCGACACGGTCGACGGGTTCGTGCTCGGCCTGGCGCCCTGGACGGTGCGCAACGTCCGCTTCGACGAGTCGCTCGGCCAGCTCCACGGCTACGACTTCGACTTCTGCCTGCAGGTCCGCGCGGCCGGCCGCAAGGTCGTCACCGCGGACCTCAAGGTCGTCCACCACCACTCCCTCGACCTGATCAGCGAGCCGGAGAGCTGGATCCAGGCGCACATGCGCGTGGCGGAGAAGTGGGACGGCCGCATGCCCGAGGTGGGCGCCGCGACGGGCACGTGGAAGGAGCGCGCGCGCCGCGCCGAGGCGGAGGCCGCGGTCTCGCGGGCGCATGTCGCCTCCGCCCACATGAAGGCCGACGCGCGCGCCCTGCAGCTCGAGCGCGCGCTCGAGGAGACGACTGACAGCGTCAGCTGGAAGCTCACGGAGCCGCTGCGCCGGCTCAACGCGGCCCGCCGCCGCGCCCGCCGGCGGCTCGGAGGCGGCGCGTCATGAGGGTCGCGACGTCGGGACGGGCGCAGATCGCGTACGACGACACGGGCACCGGCGACGGCGTGGACGTGCTGCTCGTCCACGCCGGCGTCAACGACCGGCGGAGCTGGCGCGCCGTGATCGAGCGGCTCGCCCCGCGCCACCGCTGCGTCGCCCACGACATGCGCGGGTTCGGCGAGACGACGTACGAGCGCGAGGACGGCTGGTCGCCGATGGCCGACGCGCTCGCCGTCCTCGACGCCGCCGGGCTGGAGCGGCCCGTCGTCGTGGCCGCCTCGATGGGCGGCCAGGCGGCGATCGACCTCGCGCTCGCGCACCCCGATCGCGTGGCCGGCCTCGTGCTCGTCGGGCCGGCGGTCCGCGGCGCGCCCTACCCGGAGCTCGAGCACGGTCCGACGGCGGAGCTGGGAGCGCGCATCGAGGCGGCGGCCGAGGCCGGCGACCTGGACGAGATCGGGCGACTGGAGGCGTGGCTGTGGCTCGACGGCCCCGCCGCCGAGGAGGGCCGCGTCGGCGGCGCCGCCCGCGAGCTCTTCCTCGACATGAACGGGCGCGCGCTGCGAGCGGCCGACCCCGGCGAGGAGGCGGAGCTCGCGCCGGCGTGGCCGCGGCTCGGCGAGATCGCCGTCCCCACGGTCGTGCTCCTCGGCCGGCTCGACGCGGAGGACATCCAGGTCATCGCCCCGCAGGCGGCGCAGCGCATCCCCGGGGCGCGCCTGGTGCTCCTCGACGGCGTCGCGCACGTGCCGCACCTGGAGGGCGACCCGGCGACCCTGGACGCGATCGCGGCCTTCGCCGGCGAGCTCGGCTGAGGCGAAACCGCGCCGGTCAGCCGCCGCGCACCCGTGCGCCGAGCGAGCGGCGCGGGGGCGCGAACTGCGGCAGCCAGGCGCGCTGCGCGTCGAGCAGCTCGGCGGTCATCCGCTCCGCCTCGCCGAGCGTGCAGGCCGCCGCGGTGAGCGGGTCGAGCGCGACCGCGTGGTGGACGGCCTCGACGCTCCCGGTGAGCGCCGCCTCCACGACGAGCTCCTGCACGTTGACGTTCGTCCGGTTGAGCGCGCCGAGCTGCGGCGGCATCCGCCCCACGACCGTCGGCCGCACGCCGCCGCGGTCGACGAGGCACGGCACCTCGACGCAGCAGCCGTCCGGCAGGTTCTCGATGAGCCCGCGGTTCGGGACGTTGCCGTTGATGGCCACGGGCACGCCCGTCTCGATCGCCTCGATCACGTAGGACCCGTACTCGTGCGTGCGCCGCGCCGGCGCACGCCGGGGGCGGTCGTCGTCCGCTCGTGCGAGGCAGTGGCGCAGGTAGCCCCCGGTGCGGCCGAAGTCGTACCACGCGGTTCTCTCGTCGGTGAACCGCGGCACGAGGTCCTCCTCGACCGCGCGCGTGTCCTTGCGGAAGTACGGGACGTACTCGCTCGCATGCCCGCTGGACTCCGTGACGAAGTAGCCGAAGCGCTCCATCAGGTCGATCCGCACCGGCTCGCGGCCCGCGTGCTCGGGCCGGCGCGCCGCGGCGCGGATCCGCGGGTAGAGGTCCTCGCGCCCGCGGCGGAACTCGAGGAAGAACGCCTGGTGGTTGATTCCGGCGCAGGTGAACGTCACCTCCTGCGCCGGCACGCCGGCCCACTCCGCGAGCATCTCGCTCGTGTCCTGCACGGAGTGGCAGAGGCCGACCGCGGGGCGGCCGGTCGCCCGGTCGACCGCCCAGCAGTTCATCGCCATCGGGTTGACGTAGTTGAGGAGCAGCGCGTCCGGCGCCAGCGCGTCGAGCTCCCGGCACAGGTCGAGCAGCACCGGGATGGTGCGCAGGGCGCGGAACACGCCGCCGGGGCCGAGCGTGTCGCCCACGCACTGCTCCACCCCGTGCCGGCGCGGGATCTCGATGTCGAGCGCGTACGCCTCCAGTCCGCCCTGCTGGAACGTCGTCACGACGTAGTCGGCGCCGCGCACCGCCTCGGCCCGGTCGAGCGTCGCCTCGACGCGTGCGCCCGCGCCGCGCTCGTCGACGAGGGCCCGGACGAGCCGCTCGGCCGTGCGCAGGCGCTCGGCGTCGATGTCCATCAGCGCGAGCGTGGAGCCCGCCAGCGCGGGCGCGAGCAGGACGTCGGAGCACAAGCTGCGGGTGAAGACGGCGCTGCCCGCGCCGATGAGCGCGATCCTCGGCGGCATGGAGGGCAAGTCTCCCACGCTGCCGCGACCTCGACGCCGAGACGATCGTCGACCTGCCGGACGACGAGGCCGGCGCGGCGGTCGCCATGACGGTGAACGCGTCCGGCGCGATCACGGCAGGCCGCACGCCGTCACCCCGCCGTCCGTCGTGACGCGCGCGCGCCACGGCACCGGCGAGCGGTCCGGGCGGGCGCGGACGACGACGCGCTCGCGGGCGGCGAGCCGCGCGCGCGGTGCGGCCGGGAAGGACGCCGCGAACCGG
>DATMVH010000058.1:0-2712 GCA_035563395.1 Solirubrobacteraceae bacterium | reverse complement strand
GGCCGACGGGCTCGCCGGGCCCGCGACGCTCGCGGCGCTGCGCCGCGCCCCGCCGACCACGCCGCTGCGGTTCCTCGCTCCCGTCGCGGCGCCGGTGGGCGACGGCTTCGGCCCGCGCGGCGAGTTCATGCACACGGGGATCGACTACGTGGCCGGCTACGGCGTACCCGTGACCGCGGCCGGCTACGGGTGCGTGGCCAGCGTCTCGTGGGACTCGGGCTACGGCAACCTCGTCGTCATCGGGCACCGCTTCGGCGTCACCTCGTGGTACGCCCACCTCAACACGGTGGCGGTGCGATCGGGTCAGTGCCTGGGGGCGGGCGCGCGCGTGGGGACCGTCGGCTCCACCGGGCGCTCCACCGGCCCGCACCTGCACTTCGAGCTGCGGGTGCGCGGCGCCGCGATCGACCCGCTGCCCGTCACCAGTGCACCCCGCGCATGAGGTGCGAGAGCGCGATCGCCTCGCCGGACGCCTGCTCGCGCGCGTCCTTGTCCCCGCGCGCGGCCGACGACTCCGGGAACACCTTGTAGGCCATGTGCAGGATCCGGTCGACCGCCTTGGGCGCGACCGCGTAGGCCACCTCGGCGAAGGTCCCCAGCCGCGTGTTCACCTGCTTCGGCCTCGCCCGCAGCGCCTCGCAGATGAGGTCGGCGGCCTCGTCGGGAGAGATCGTCGGAAACGAGTCGTACATCTTCGTCGGCGCGATCATCGGCGTGCGCACGAGCGGCATGTGGATGGTCGTGAAGGTCACGTTGTCGCCGATCGCCTCGGAGCTCACCACGCGCGTGAACGCGTCGAGCGCGGCCTTCGAGGCCACGTACGCGGAGAACCGCGGCGGGCTGGCCTGCACGCCGATCGAGGAGACGTTGACGATGTGGCCGCGCTTGCGCTCGCGCATGTGCGGCAGCAGGCCGAGCACGAGCCGGACGGTGCCGAGGTAGTTCAGCCGGATCGTCCGCTCGTAGTCGTGGAAGCGGTCGTAGGACAGGGCGACGGAGCGGCGGATGGAGCGGCCGGCGTTGTTGACCAGCATGTCGATCGCCGGATGGTCGGCCAGCGCGCGCTCGACGAGCGCGTCGATCGAGTCGTAGTCCGACAGGTCGGCCGAGTAGGCGTAGGCCGTCCCGCCCGCGCGCTCGATCTCCGCCCGCACCTCGTCGAGCTTCTCTTGCGTGCGCGCCACGAGCAGCGGGATCCCGCCCGCGGCCGCGACCTTCAGGGCCGTGGCGCGGCCGATCCCGCTCGACGCGCCCGTGATGAGCACCGTGCGGCCGTTGACCGCGGCGGCGAAGGACCGGTCCTTGAAGAGGTCGGGGTCGAGGTGGCGCTCCCAGTAGTCCCACAGCCGCCACGCGTAGGCGTCCAGGGGCGGCGCCTCGATGCCGGAGCCGCGCAGCGCGCGCTGGGCGTCGCGCGCGTCGAACTGCGGCTTGAGGCTCATGTGCTCGAGCGCGACCTCCGGGATCCCGAGATCCTCCAGGAAGGTCCGGCGGACGTCGGCGAGCGCGGGAAGCTTCATCGCGTAGGACAGGACGCCGCGCGGGAGCATGTCCGTCATCCGCTTGTCGAGCCGCAGGGCCATCCGCGGCGCGTGGCCGGCGCTTGCGAACGCGTTGAGCACGTCACCCACCCGCTGCGGGCGCGGGTTGACGAGGTGGAAGGCCTGCCCGTCGAGGTCCGGCTCGTGGGCGATGTGGTCGAGCGCGGCGGCCACGAAGTCGACGGGAACGATGTTCGTCCAGCCCACTTCGAGCCCGACCAGCGGGAACCACTGGGGCAGCGCGCGCCGCACCTTCTGGATCGCCTTGAAGAAGTAGTACGGGCCGTCGATCTTGTCCATCTCGCCCGTGCGCGAGTCGCCCACCACGAGGGACGGCCGGTAGACCCGCCACGCGCCGGCCGTGCGCGTGCGCACGATCCGCTCGGCCTCGAACTTCGTGCGGTGGTAGGGCGAGGGCAGCGGCTGGCCCTCGTCGAAGGAGTCCTCGGTGAAGTGGCCCTTGAACTCGCCCGCGACGGCGATCGAGGAGGCGTGGTGCAGGATGCCGGCGCCGAGGTCGTTGGCGAGGTCGACGGCGTTCCGCGTGCCGCCGACGTTGAGGACGGCGTTGCGCGTCTCGTCCGCCGTCATGTCGTAGATCGCGGCGAGGTGGAAGAAGTGCCCGACGCGGCCGCGGAGCGCTTCGCGCGTGGCCTCGTCGACGCCGAGGAGCGGCTCCGCGAGGTCCCCGTCGACCGGCACGACGCGGCCCGCCGCGCCCCACTCGGCGATCAGCGCGTCGAGCCGCTCGCGCGACGCCGGCCGGACCAGCGCGTGGATCGTCCCCTCCCGCGCGAGGAGCCGCTCGACGAGATGGCGCCCGATGAACCCGGTCGCGCCTGTGACGAAGTACTCCACGATCTCTCCTCCGGCTCGGGCGAATCCCGGCCGGGGAGACTATCCCTGCCAGGCGCCCGTTAAGGACCGATGACCCCGGGCGGGGAGCGCCGGGGTCATCGCAGGTCGCGAGCAGGGATCTCGCACGACGCATCATCCACGCCGATTCTGAAGCGCATGTGAATTTTCGGCTCGCTACCAGCCGCCGCGCACGTCGGCGCGGGCGCGGCGCGCCTTCTCGGCGGCCTTGCGGGCGTCCTTCCGCTTGTCCAGGCGCCACTGGATCATGCTCATCACGAAGATGAACAGCGGGAAGAACGCGATGAGCACGAAC
>DATMVH010000057.1:0-3636 GCA_035563395.1 Solirubrobacteraceae bacterium | reverse complement strand
CGTCTCCGGTGACCGGGGCCTGAGCCGGCGCCGGCGCGCCGGCTCAGCGGCTCAGCAGCGCCTGGGCGGCGGCGGAGAGCTGGAGGATCGCGTCGGCGTGCTGGACGGCCGGCGCGGACGCCGGCAGGGCGGCGGCCCGGGCGGCCTCGATGGCCGACCGGGCGCCGTCGAGGGACGACGACAGCACCTGGAGGGAGGCGGCGGGTTGGATCTCCATGGGCATCCGATCGGCAGCGCCGGCCCGCGGTGCGACCTCGGCGCGCACGACTGGACGGATGGCGACATCGCGCCGCGGACGCGCTAGCTTCGCGGGCGTGTTCCGCGTCATGGGCGTCGTGAACGTCACGCCGGACTCGTTCTCGGACGGGGGCGCCTACCTCGACGCCGACGCGGCGGTCGCGCACGCCGTGCGCCTCGCCGGCGAGGGCGCCGACATCCTCGACGTGGGCGGGGAGTCGACGCGCCCCGGCTCCGAGGGCGTCTCGCTCGACGAGGAGCTGCGGCGCGTCGCGCCCGTCGTCGCGGGCATCCGCGGCGCCGGCGTGACCGCCCGGATCTCCGTGGACACCTCCAAGGCCGCGGTCGCCGCGGCGGCGATCGACGCGGGCGCCGACTACGTCAACGACGTGACCGCCCTGCGCGGCGACCCGGCGCTCGCGGAGCTCGTCGCCGAGCGCGGCGTCGACGTCTGCCTGATGCACATGCTCGGCACGCCGCGGACCATGCAGCAGGATCCCCGCTACGACGACGTGGTCGACGCGGTCAAGGCGTTCCTCGAGGAGCGCCTGGCCTTCGCCGTGGCGGCGGGCATCCCCGAGCAGCGGATCGAGCTCGACCCGGGGATCGGCTTCGGCAAGACGGTCGCGCACAACCTCGAGCTCATCGACCGCCTGGGTGAGCTGGTGGCGATCGGCCGCCCCGTCGTCCTCGGCACCTCCCGCAAGGGCTTCCTCGGCCGCATCACGGGGCGGGAGGAGCCGCGCGAGCGCACGGCGGCGACGCTCGCCACGCTCGTGCTCGGCCTGGAGCGGGGCGCGAGCGTGTTCCGCGTCCACGACGTCGCCGCCGCGCGGGACGCGCTGGCCGTGACGGCTGCTACGTTGGCCCGCGGATGGCCCGCGACGACCCCGAGGACTACGACGACGACGACGAGCTGACCGACGACGATGACGACGACTCCGGCCCCGAGGTCGGCGTCACCATCGAGATCGTCGGGCTGTCGCTCTACACGCACCACGGGGTGACCGCCGCCGAGCGCGAGATCGGCCAGCGGCTGGTGCTCGACGTCCGCTTCGACGTCGGCGAGCCGGACGCCCTCGTGACCGACCGGGTGGAGGACACGGTCGACTACGGCGAGGTGTGCCAGGTGATCGCGCTGATCGCCCAGCAGCGCTCCTACAAGACGCTCGAGCGGCTGTGCGCGGTGATCGCCGAGCGGCTCGCGTCGCAGTTCGGGGCGGAGATGATCACCGTCAAGGCGTCGAAGCCGGAGCCGCCGATCCCGCTTCCGGTCGAGGAGGTCGCGGTCGAGGTGTGGCGCGAAGAACGGGACTGAGGCGCCGGCGAGCCGGCCCTTGACGCAGAAGTAAGTCATCACTAACATGGCTCGCGCCATGAGCGCCCCACGCGTCGCCACCCGCCGCAAGTCCGCCGAAGAGCGGCGCGAGGAGATCGTCCGCATCGCCATCGAGCACTTCGCCGCCGGCGGCTACAACGGCACCTCGACGGAAGCCGTCGCGCGCGAGGCGGGCATCTCCCAGCCGTACCTGTTCCGGCTGTTCGGCACGAAGCGAGAGCTCTTCCTCGCGTGCCACCGGGAGATGCACGAGCGGATCCGCGGCACCTTCGAGGCCGCCGCGCACGGCGTGCCGCGCGAGGACGTCCTGCAGGCCATGGGCGGCGCGTACATCGACCTGCTAGAAGACCGCGACACGCTGCTCTTCCAGATGCAGAGCTACGCCGCGTGCTCGGACCCGGAGATCCGGGCGAGCGTGCGCGCGTGCTACGGCGACCTGGTGAAGCTCGTCGGCCGGCTCTCGGGCGCCGAGCCGCACGAGGTGTGGACGTTCTTCGCGCGCGGGATGCTGCTCAACGTGACGGCCTCGCTCGACCTCTCCGCGATCGCGGACACGGAGGAATGGGCGGCGTGCTGGCTGGAGCCGCTCGCGTTGATCCAGCGCGCCCAGGGCGTCCGGGACGACGGCGCGGTCTGAGCCTTTTTTTCTTCCGCCGGACAAAGTAATCACTCACAAGCCACAAGAGGACACACGATGCTCGCCTCCCTCGCACAGCTGCTCTATCGCCGCCGCCGCGCGACCCTCGCCGGCGCGGTCGTCGTCATCGCCCTCGCCGGCGCGTTCGGGGGGCCCGTGGCCGGCCTGCTCGACGCGTCCGACGACTTCGATCCTCCCGCCGCCGAGGCCGTGCAGGCGCGCAAGCAGCTCGCGGCGGCGACGGGCGCGTCCGCGTCTCCCGACGTGATCGCGCTCGTCCGCCTCGGCGCGCCCGTCGACTCCCCGCAGGCCCGCGCGAAGATCGCCCGCGTGGCGGAGGCGATGCGCGACCGCGACGTCGCGCAGGTCCTCGCCGTCCACGAGGGCGGTCCGCGGGAGCTCGTCTCCCGCGACGGGCGCTCGACCTACGTCGCGGTCTCGTTCGAGGACGGCGCGGACGCCGGTGACGTGGTGCAGCGGCTCGAGGACCGCCTCGCCGGCGAGCCAGGCGTCGCCCTCGGCGGCGGCGCGGTGGTCCAGGAGCAGGTCGGCACGCAGGTCTCCGAGGACCTCGCGCGCGCCGAGTCGCTCGCCTTCCCGATCCTCTTCGTGGTCTCGCTGTTCGTCTTTCGCGGCGTCGTCGCCGCGCTGCTGCCGCTCGCCGTCGGCATGAGCGCGATCTTGCTCGCCTTCTCCGCCATGCGGCTCGTCAACGCGGTGGAGCCGATGTCGATCTTCGCGCTCAACCTCATCATCGGGCTGGGCCTCGGGCTGGCGATCGACTACTCGCTGTTCATCGTGTCGCGCTTCCGCGAGGAGCTCGAGCGCAGGGGGAACACGCGCGAGGCGCTCGTGGCGACGATGCGAACCGCCGGCCGGACGGTGCTCTTCTCCGCCGTCACGGTGGCCGCGGCGCTCTCCTCGCTGATCGTCTTCCCGCAGCGCTTCCTGTTCTCCATGGGCATCGGCGGCGCGCTCGTCTCGCTCATCGCCGCGACCGTCGCCCTGACGCTCCTGCCCGCGATCCTCGCCGCGCTCGGCCCGCGCGTGAACGCGCTCAGCCCGCGGCGCTGGCGGACGGCCCTGCAACGCGACGCCGCGCACGTGCGCGCCGGCTTCTGGTACCGCCTGTCGCGCGCGGTGATGCGCCGGCCGGGCGCCGTGGCGGCGGGCACGGCCGCGCTGCTCATCGTGCTCGGACTGCCGTTCCTGGGCATCAAGTTCACGGGCGTGGACGCGAGCGTCCTCCCGCCGTCGCACTCGGCGCGGGTGGTGGACGACGCCCTGCGCGCGGAGTTCCGCGTCAACCGCACCTCGCCCGTGGTGGTCGCCGCGCGGGCGCCCGCGTCGGCGAAGCCCGAGCTCGACGCCTACGCGCAGCGGCTGCGCGCCGTGGACGGCGTCGCGGCGGTCGCGCCGCCGG
>DATMVH010000056.1:0-18513 GCA_035563395.1 Solirubrobacteraceae bacterium | reverse complement strand
AGGAGGCGGCGGCGGAGGAGGCGGCGGCTGCTCCTGACCGTGGACCTCGATGGTCCGCGACTCCGCGGTGGGCGGCTCGTCGTCGTTGCCGTCGTCGAGGCGCAGCGTCACGACCTTCGTACCCGCCGAGGAGTACTCGTGGTCCACCCGGCGCCCCTCGGCGCCAGTCTCGTCGCCGAAGTCCCAGGTGCAGCGCAGGTCGCCCCGGCAGCGGGCCTCGGCCTCGAAGCGCACGCGCTGGCCGACGCGCGGCTCGCCGTCGCTGACGGAGAAGCGCGCCGGCGGCTCCGCGCCGGCCAGCGCGGCGAGCAGCCCAAAGGCGACGATCGCGAGCACCGCGGTCGCCACGCGGATCCGGCGCCGGCCGTCCGTGCCTGTGTCCCTCGCTCCCATCCGGCGACCGCATACTAGTTCGCGGAGCGCCGCTGCGCCCACGTTCGTCTCACGCCGCTGCGCTAGCGTGTCTCGTTGTGAGCGCAACCATCACGGTGACCCACTACTCCGACCCCGGCTGCCCGTGGGCGTGGTCGGCGTCCCCGCACCACGCGGTGCTGCACTGGCGCTACGGCGATCAGCTGGACTGGCGGCTCGTGATGATCGGGCTCGCCGAGGACGCGTCGCGCTACGACGCGCGCGGCTACCGCCCCGCCCGCCAGGCGGCGGGCTATCTCGGCTTTCGCCGGCTGGGGATGCCGTTCGACACGCAGCCGCGCGACCGCAACGTCGGCACGGGCCGCGCGTGCCGGACCGTCGTCGCGGCGCGCCGCCTCGACCCGCCGCGCGACCTCGAGGTCTTCCGCGCCCTGCAGCTCGCCCGCTTCACGACGTCCCTGCTGTTCGACGTCGACGAGGACATCCGCCGCGCGCTCGCGCGCGTCGACGACCTGGACGCCCGCGCGCTGGTCGCGATGCTGGACCACCCCGCCGTGGAGGAGGCCTACCAGGCCGACCGCGCGGAGGTGCGCACCGCCGAGGGCACGCCGACCGCCTTCCAGGGCAAGTCGGCGAACACGGACGGCGCGGAGCGCTACACCGCGCCGTCGCTCGTCTTCCGCCACGCGAGCGGGCGGACGCTCGAGGCGGGCGGCTACCAGCCCGTCGAGGCCTACGACGTCTGCATCGCCAACCTCGATCCGGGGCTGGAGCGCCGGCCGCCCGCGGAGGATCCCGTCGAGGCCCTGCGCGCCTTCCCGTACGCGCTCACCACGCGCGAGGTGGCGGCGGTCATGGCCCCGCACCTCGTCGACCCGGACGACGCCGCCGCCGAGGCCGCGCTCATCGACGCCGCCGCCGGGGACGCGGTCCGGCGCGAGGGCGTCGGCAACGGCGCCCTGTGGCACCTGACGGGCGCCGCCGCGTGACCGCCTAGCGCCGTCCGGCGGGAACCTCCGCGCGCTCGCGGTCGCGCTCGAAGCGGACCTCGCGCTCCTCCGCCTCGTCCTCGCCCCGCAGCGCGCGCTCGGTCGCCTCGTCGACGAGCTCCGGATTCCGCAGGACCTCCCGGAAGCGCTCGTCGTCGCGCTCGCCCTGCCACCCCGCGATCACCATGGTCGCGACGGAGTTCCCGGTCGCGTTCGTCAGCGCCCGGCCCTCGCTCATGATCCGGTCGATCCCGACGACCAGCGCGATGCCGACCGCGATCGCCTCCGCGGAGAAGAACTCGCCGCCGAAGGCCTGCAGCGACGCGGTGAGCGTGACGAGCCCGGCGCCCGTGATGCCCGCGGCGCCCTTCGAGGTCAGCACCATCAGCGCCGCGAGGGCGAGCTGCTCGCCCAGCGCCATGTCCTGCCCCGCCGCCTGCACGATGAACAACGCGGCCAGCGTGAGGTAGATGCACGTGCCGTCGAGGTTGAACGAGTAGCCGGTGGGGATCACCATGCCGACCACCTGGCGGGACGCGCCGGCCGCCTCGAGCTTGGCCAGCAACCGCGGCAGGACCGTCTCGGACGACGACGTGCCGACGATGATCAGCAGCTCGTCGCGGATCAGGCGGATGAAGCGGAGGATGTTGAAGCCCGACAGCCGCGCCACCAGCCCGAGCACGACGAAGACGAACACCGCGCACGTCCCCCAGAAGGTGATCATCAGCAGCCCGAGGCTGCTCAGCGACTCGCTGCCGAAGACCGAGACCGTGTAGGCCATGCCGCCGAACGCGCCGAACGGCGCGGCCCACATGATCAGGCGGATGACGCCGAAGATGATGCGCGCGACCGTCTCGAACGCGCTCACGACGCGCTTGCGCTCGCGGTCGGGCAGGAACGACACGGCCGCGGCGACGAGCAGCGCGATGACGAGGACGCGCAGGATCTCGTTCTCGACGAACGGGCCGGCGACGGACTCGGGCAGCAGGTCGCCGGTGATGAAGCCGACGAGCCCCGTGTCGCCGCCCGCCTCGTCGATCTGAGCCTGCGCGTCCGCGCGGCCCGCCTCGTTCGGCTGCCCCTCGAAGCCGCCGCCGGGCTGGACGAGGTTGCCGGCGAGGAGGCCGAGCCCCAGGGCGACGACGGTCATCGTGAAGAAGTAGGCGAGCGCGCGCAGGGCGAGACCGCCTGCGCGGGCGAGGTTCCCGATCGACGCGACGCCGAGCACCACGGTGACGAAGATCACCGGGCCGGTGATCGTCTGGATCAGCTGGATGAAGGCGTCGGCCAGCCACTTCGCCTCGGCCGCCTGGTCGGGGAACGCCAGCCCGAAGGCGATGCCGAGCGCGATCGCCACCAGCACGACGAACCACAGCTGCGTGTAGAGCCTGCGGCGCGGTCTGTCCGCCGCGCTTTCGGCAGCCGGCGAGGTCATGCAGGTACCTCCGTCGTCGCTCCCCTGCGGCGCGCGACGAGCGCGCGCCCGCTCGGCGTCTGATACCCGACACGGAGGGCTTCCACGCGAATCCGTCCGAGAACCACCCCCCGGCATGGCAGGATGCGCCGCCGTGCCCGCCGCCCGCCGCCATCCTCCAGAGCGCCTGTCCGCCGCGCAGGCGCGCCGCGTGGCGCTCGCGGCGCAGGGCTTCGCCGACCCGCCGCCGCGCGGCGCGCCGGACGGGCGCACGCTGCGCCGGGTGCTCGACCGCGTCGCGCTGTTCCAGATCGACTCCGTCAACGTGCTGCAGCGCGCGCACTACCTCCCGCTCTTCAGCCGCGCCGGGCCGTACGACACCGCGCTGCTCGACCGCGCCGCCCACGCGGCGCCGCGGCGGCTGTTCGAGTACTGGGGCCACGAGGCCTCGCTCCTGCCCGTCGCGCTGCAGCCGCTCCTGCGCTGGCGGATGCAGCGCGCCGCCGACGAGGCGTGGGGCGGGATGCGCCGCATCCACCGGGACCGGCCCGAGCTGGTGGCGGAGGTGCTCGAGGAGGTTCGGGCGCGCGGACCGGTCGCCGCGAGCGACGTGCTCGAGCACGAGCGCCCCGAGCGGACCGGCCCGTGGTGGGACTGGAGCGACGTCAAGCGGGCGTTCGAATGGCTCTTCTGGAGCGGGCAGATCACCTCCGCGCGCCGGCGCGGGTTCGAGCGGCTCTACGACCTTCCCGAGCGGGTCCTCCCGCGCGCCGTGATCGCGACCCCGACGCCGCCGGCCGAGGATGCCCAGCGCGAGCTCGTGCGCATCGCCGCCCGCTCGCTCGGCGTCGCGGCGGAGCGCGACCTGCGCGACTACTTCCGCCTGCCCGCCGGCGCCGCGAAGGCGCGCGTGGCGGAGCTCGTGGAGGCCGGGGAGCTGGTTCCCGTCGAGGTGGAGGGATGGCGCACCGCGGCCTACGTGCATCCGGACGCTCGCGTGCCGCGGCGCGTCGGCGCCTGCGCGCTCGTCGGACCGTTCGACTCGCTCGTGTGGGAGCGCGCGCGCACGGAGCGCCTGTTCGGCTTCCGCTACCGGATCGAGATCTACGTGCCCGCCCCGCGCCGGGTGCACGGCTACTACGTGCTGCCGTTCCTGCTCGGCGACCGGCTCGTCGCGCGCGTGGACCTCAAGGCCGACCGGCAGGCCGGGGTGCTGCGCGTCCAGGCCGCCCACGCGGAGCCCGATGCGCCCGCGGAGACGGCGGAGGCGCTGCTGGGCGAGCTCGACGCCATGGCGCGATGGCTCGGGCTGGAGGCGGTCGCGGTGATGCCGCGCGGGGACTTCGCGCCCGCGCTCGCCCGCGCGCAGGGTCCCGTCCCGGCCGCCCGGGCGGCCGCGGCGCTCGGGGCGTCGTAGCCTGCCCGGCCATGCCGCCCGCTCCCGGCGAAGCCGTCCAGCGCGTCTGCCCGTCGTGCAGCATCGTCGCGTTCACCGCAGCCCCGCGCTGCCCGTGGTGCGGCGCGAGCTACGCGCGCCGGCTCTGGCCGGTCCTGCTCGCCGCGGGGATCGTCCAGGCCGCCATCGTCCTCGGCGGCGTGGCGCTGATCCTCGCCGCGGCCGGCGAGGAGCTCGAACGCCGGCTCGACGTGCGCGTGCGTGCCGTCGAGCGCGACATCGACCGCACGGTCGGCGAGGTGGAGCGCGCGGTGCGCGCCGAGCTCGACCGCCGCCTCCCGGGCCTGCCATGACGGCTCGCGCCCGTGGCCTTCTGAACGAGCGGCTCGCCGGCTTCGGCACGACGATCTTCGCCGAGATGTCCGCGCTCGCGGTGCGGACGGGGTCGCTCAACCTCGGGCAGGGCTTCCCCGACACGGACGGACCGGCGGAGGTGCTCGAGGCCGCCGTCGCGGCGATGCGCGCGGGCCGCAACCAGTATCCGCCGGGACCGGGGATCCCGGCGCTGCGCGAGGCGGTCGCCGATCACCAGCGGCGCTTCCACGGCCAGGAGCTCGACCCGGACGGCGAGGTGCTCGTCACCACGGGGGCCACCGAGGCGATCGCGGCGGCGCTGCTCGCCCTGTGCGAGCGCGGGGACGAGGTCGTCTGCTTCGAGCCCTTCTACGACTCCTACGCCGCGTGCATCGCGATGGCCGGCGCCGAGCGGCGCGTCGTCACCCTGCGGCCGCCGGACTGGGCGATCGACCCGGACGAGCTCGCGGCCGCCTTCTCCCCGCGCACGCGGCTCGTGCTCGTCAACACGCCGCACAACCCGACGGGCAAGGTCTTCTCCCGCGCGGAGCTCGAGCTGATCGCCGCGCACTGCCGGGAGCGCGACGTCCTCGCGGTCACGGACGAGGTCTACGAGCACCTCGTGTTCGACGGCGAGCACGTCGTGCTCGCGACGCTGCCGGGGATGGCCGACCGCACGGTGACGATCTCCTCGGCGGGCAAGACGTTCTCGTTCACGGGATGGAAGATCGGCTGGGCGTGCGGGCGACCCGAGCTCGTCCGCGCCGTCCAGACCGCGAAGCAGTTCCTCACCTACACGAGCGGGACGCCGTTCCAGCACGCCATCGCCCGCGCGCTGGCGCTGCCGGACGACTACTTCGCGGCGCTCACCGCCGGGCTCCGGGCGAAGCGCGACCGCCTCTGTGCGGGGCTCGTGGCCGCGGGACTCGAGGTCCACCGCCCGGCGGGCACGTACTTCGTCAACGCGGACATCCGCGCGCTGGGGGAGGAGGACGGGCTCGCCTTCTGCTGGTCGCTGCCGGAGCGCGCGGGTGTGGTGGCCGTGCCCACCGTCGTCTTCTACGACGATCGGGCCGTCGGGCGGCCGCTCGTGCGGTTCGCCTTCTGCAAGCGCGACGAGGTGATCGACGAGGCGGCGGCGCGGCTCGCGAGGCTTCGGATCTGACCGGGCGCAACAGGCGGGACGCCCACGCGAAGCGGGCGTCCGACGCCGTTGCGCGGTCGTGCTCGGGTTCGCGCTCAGCCCCGGACCGGGCCGGGCGCTCGCCTACACTGCCCCGCACGTGTCCGGCACCGTGGTGATGAAGTTCGGCGGGACGTCCGTCGCCGACGCAGAGCGGATCAAGCGCGCGGCCCGCCGCATCGTGCGCGCGCGGGAACAGGGACAGCACGTCGTCGCCGTGCTCTCGGCCCGCGGGAAGACGACCGACGAGCTCATCGCATCGGCCGAGGAGGTCTCGAGCGCGCCCGACCCGCGCGAGATGGACATGCTGCTCTCCACGGGCGAGCGCATCTCCTGCGCGCTGTGCGCGATGGCCATCAACGACCTCGGCCATCGCGCGATCTCCCTCACCGGCTCGCAGGCGGGCATCGTCACGGACACCTCGCACACCAAGGCCCGCATCCTCGACGTGCGGGCCGACCGCATCCGCGAGGCGCTCGAGCAGGACCTGATCGTGCTCGTCGCCGGCTTTCAGGGCGTCTCCACGGCGCGCGACGTCACGACGCTCGGCCGCGGCGGGTCGGACACGACCGCGGTCGCCCTCGCCGCCGCGATGGACGCCGAGGTCTGCGAGATCTACACCGACGTGGCCGGCGTCTACTCCGCCGATCCCCGCATCGTCGAGAACGCCCGCAAGCTCCCGATCCTCTCCTTCGAGGAGATGCTGGAGATGTCGGCGTCGGGCGCCGGCGTGCTGCAGCTGCGATCGGTCGAGTACGCCCGGACCCACGGCGTGCGCATCCACTGCCGCTCCTCGTTCACGGAGGAGCCCGGGACCTTCGTGGTCGGAGAAGAGGAGACGATGGAACGCCCCCTGATCACCGCCGTGACGCACTCCACGGACGAGGCGCGCATCACGCTGCTCGGCGTGCCCGACCATCCCGGGATCGCAGGCAAGATCTTCACGGCGCTGGCCGACGCGAACGTCAACGTGGACATGATCATCCAGAACGAGCCGGAGTCCGAGGGCGCGTCGGCGGACATGTCGTTCACCGTCCCGCGCGCGGACGTCCGCACGGCGCGCGAGGCGCTGGAGCCCGTGGCCGGCGACGTCGGCATCCAGGCGGTGCACGACGACCCCACGATGGGCAAGGTCTCCGTCATCGGCGCCGGAATGAAGTCGCACCCGGGCGTCGCGGCCAAGGTGTTCTCGACGCTCGGCCGCGAGGAAATCAACATCGAGATGATCTCGACCTCGCCGATCAAGATCTCCTGCGTCGTGAGCGGCGAGCAGGTCGCCCCCGCGGTCAAGGCGCTGCACGAGGCGTTCGAGCTGGGCGCGGACGACATCCGCGCCGAGCATCCCTTCCAGGCCGGGGCGGGTGCGCGATGAGCCGCTACCGCGTCGCCGTCGTCGGCGCGACCGGCGCCGTGGGCACGGTCATGCTCGACAAGCTGCGCGAGCGGGCGTTCCCCGCGCGGGAGATCGTGCCCTTCGCCTCCGAGCGCTCGGCCGGCCGCAGGCTCGCCGACGGCAGCGTCGTCCAGCCGCTGCGCGAGGACACGATCCAGGGCTTCGACCTCGCGATCTTCTCGGCCGGGGCGACCACCTCCGGCGAGTGGGCGCCGCGCTTCGTCGAGGCGGGCTGCGTCGTGGTGGACAACTCGTCGCGCTGGCGCATGACCGACGACGTGCCGCTGGTCGTCTCCGAGGTCAACCCCGAGGCGCTCGACCACCACCGCGGGCTCGTGGCCAACCCGAACTGCTCGACCATGCAGCTCATGGTGGTCCTCAAGCCGATCCTCGCGGCGGCCGGGATCGAGCGGCTGATCGTCTCCACCTACCAGTCCGTGTCCGGCACGGGCGTCAAGGCCGTCGAGGAGCTGCGCGCCCAGACTCGCGCCGAGCTCGCGGGCGAGCCGCCGCCGCCGCCGGCCGTCTATCCGCATCCGATCGCCTTCAACGTGCTGGGCGGCGCCGGCAACTTCAAGGACGGCGACGACTACACGGACGAAGAGCGCAAGATGATGTTCGAGACGCGGAAGATCCTCGACGCGCCCGGCATCGGCATCTCCGTCACGTGCGCGCGCGTGCCGGTGATCTCCTCGCACTCGGAGTCCGTCAACGTGCAGACCCGCGACCCGCTCTCCGCGGAGGACGCGCGCGAGCTGCTGCGGTCGGCGCCGGGCGTCGAGGTCGTCGACGACCCGGCGAGCCACGGCTACCCGACGGCGCGCGCCGCCGCCGGGCGCGACGAGGTCTTCGTCGGGCGGATCCGGCGCGATGTGTCGCATCCGCGCGCGCTGAACTTCTGGGTGGTGAGCGACAACCTGCTCAAGGGCGCGGCGACGAACGCCGTCCAGCTCGCCGAGGTGCTGCACGAGCGCGGGCTCGTGCGCGTGCCGGCCGGCGCCGCGGCGTGAAACCGCGCCGCGACGTTTGGATCCGGCCCTCGCCGGTGATCCGTAACTCCAACCTTCCGTAGGACGGGCATCCGGGAGAGCGAACGACTTGGGGACGGCTCGGCGGGAGAGCCGTTCCCGTCGTTCGGGCGTCGCCCGTCGAACCGCTCGCGCCCCCGGCGCGTATGCCAGGACGCGGGTGGGGTCGCGTGGCCCCGGCTCAGTGAGATTCGGGTCATGGCCGCCGAGAGGGGGACGACGTTGACTGAGTTGCAGCGGTACCTGGCCGAGGAGGTGGCCGAGGACCATGCCGACGGCATCATCACGCGGCGCGAGGCGATGCGGCGCCTCGGCCTGCTGGGGGTGACGGCGTCGGCGGCGACCGCGATGCTGACGCGGGCGGCGGAGGCCGCGGCCGCACCGCGGCGGCCCGCGTCGCGCCCGCGGCACGGGGACGGGCGGACGGAAGAGTGGGCTCCGGTGCCGCGGGAGGACATCACCTTCCCGGGCCCGCGCAGCACGCTCATGGGGGCGTGGGCGCCGGCCGAGCACTCCCGCGGCGGGGTTCTCGTGATCCACGAGAACCGCGGCCTCACCGAGCACATCCGCGAGGTCGCGGGCCGCTTCGCGGCGAACGGCTGGTCCGCGCTTGCGCTCGACCTCCTGTCGGAACAGGGCGGGACGGGCTCGTTCCCGGACGAGGCCGCCGTCGGGGCGGCGCTGAGCGGCATTCCGCCGGAGAACTTCGACGCGGACATGCAGGCCGCGCTCACGGAGCTGCAGCGCCGGCTGCCCGGCCAGGGGCTCGCGGCGATCGGCTTCTGCTTCGGCGGCGGCATGGTGTGGCGGCTCGTCACGTCGGGCGAGCAGCGGCTCGACGCCGCCGCGCCGTTCTACGGGCCCTTCCCCGAGGGCGAACGGCAGATCAGCGGGCGCCCGGCGGTCCTCGGGGTCTACGCCGGCCTGGACGACCGCGTGAACGCGACGCGCGACGCGGCCCGGGCGGCGCTGGAGGCGGCCCGCGTGCGGCACAAGATCCTGGTCTTCACCGAAGCCCAGCACGCCTTCTTCAACAACACCAACCCCGACCGGTTCAACGCGCCCGCGGCGGCCGAGGCGTGGCGGCGCGTGGACAAGTGGTTCGGCCGGCACGTCGACCACGACCACGACGACGACGACGACCACGAGGGCGGCCACTGAGCTTGTGAACGGCGGCATGTGACCGGGGCGGCCGGCGCACGGGCCGGCCGCCCGCGCGTCACAACTCGCGCCGGGCGAACTTGAGGCTCGTCTCGAGGCTCCGCTGGAGCGGGCCGCGGCGCCGCCAGCGCCGCGGCTCGATCCGCGCGGAGACCTCGAGATCGCGCTCGAACTGCTCGCCGAGCCTGCCGGCGAAGGCCTCCGAGCAGACGCACAGCGTCGCCTCGTCGTGCAGCTGGAAGGACCGGTTGTCGAAGTTCACGGAGCCGACGGAGGACCAGAACCCGTCCACGGTCATCGTCTTGGCGTGGAGCATCGTCGGCTGGTACTCGTAGATCTCCACGCCCGCGGCCAGCAGGTCGTCGTACGCGGCGCGCCCGGCGACCCACACCGGCGGCTTGTCGATGTTGTGACCGGACACGAGCACGCGCGTGCGCACGCCGCGCTCCGCCGCGTCCTGGAGCGCCTCGGTGAACGCCGGCCGCGGGACGAAGTAGGCGGCCGTGATGTCGAGCGACTCGCGCGCCGCGGCGATCGCGAGGTAGTACAGCGCCTCGACGTTCGTGTCCCCGACGCCGGCGCTCGAGCGCACGACCATCATCGGCCCGCTGCCCGGCTCGTCGGGGAGGTCGGGCAGATAGCCGGGCCCGACGAGCACCTCGCCGGTCGCCTCCAGCCAGTTCTCCGCGAAGGCGCCGAATAGCCCCCGTACCACCGGGCCCTCGACGCGCACGTGGGTGTCGCGCCAGTGGTCGGGGTCCTGCGCGTTGCCCGTCCACTCCTCGGCGATCCCGACCCCGCCCGTGAGGCCGACGCGGCCGTCGGCGACGAGGATCTTGCGGTGCGTCCGGTTCGTCAGCCGGCGCACGGCGTACGGCCTGGGCGGCCGGAAGCGCCGGACGCGCACGCCCGCGTCCACCATGCGGTCGATCACCTCGGCCTCGAGCTTCATGCCGCCGACCGCGTCGATGATCACGTTGCACTCCACGCCGGCCCGCGCGCGCTCGCACAGCGCGTCGGCCACCGCGTGCGCGATGTCGCCGCGCCAGTAGACGTAGGTGAGGAGGCAGATGGTCTGCTCCGCCGAGCGGATCGCGTCGAGGTAGCAGGGGAAGATCTCGTCGCCGTTGACGAGGAGCTCGACCTCGTCGCCGGTGGAGATCGGCGCGCCGGTCAGCGCCTCCGCCGTGCGGAGGAAGTCGGGCGAGCGCACGTCGAGCTCGCCGCGCAGGTCGTACCCGTGGCCGCTCTCGCGGCGGTGGCGGAGCGAGTCGGCGCCGTACCAGGCGAGCCCGGCCGCGCCGACCGCCGCCGGCCACGCGTACCGCGCGACGTGCCGCTCGCGGCGGGACACCGTCGCGTGCACATGCCGCCACGCGTGCCGCGGCAGGTGCTGCTCCGGTTTCCGGATGGGCGCGTGCATCTGGTGGCCCCCTACCCGGGACGGCGTCAGCTCAATGACCGGCTGGTCAGCGCTCGACGCGGTGGCGGCCGCCAGAGCCGCCGGTTCAGCTGCTCACGCCCGCGACGACGGACGTCGACCAGTCGATCACCGTCGTCGGCTTGACGACGTGCTTGGTCAGCCCGAGCTCCTTCGGGTCGAGGCCGAGGGCGAGGCCGACGAGCTGCGGGAGGTGCAGCACGGGCATGCCGAGCTGCCGCCCGATGACCTTCTCGGCCAGCGGCTGCTGGAGGTCGAGGTTGAGGTGGCACAGCGGGCACGGCGTCACCAGGCAGTCGGCGTCCGCGTCGATCGCGTCGCCCAGGTGCCGGCCGGCCTGCTTGAGCGAGTTCTCCCGGTGCATCGTGATGATGGGGAAGCCGCAGCACTTGTACTGCCCCGCGTAGTCGACCACCGTGCCGCCGAGCGCCTCGATGAGCTGGTGCAGGTAGGTGTCGCGCGGGTGCTCGCGATCGATGCCGAGCCGCTCCGTCGGCCGCACGATGTAGCAGCCGTAGAACGGCCCCACGCGCAGGTCGGTCAGCGGGCGGGTCACCTTGGCGGCGATCGTCTCGAGCCCGATCTCCTCCACCATCAGCCACAGGAAGTGCTTGTTCGTGAGCCCGCGCTCGTAGCGCAGGTTCTCGGCGGCGAGCACCTCGTTGACGTGCTCGCGGTACGGCGTGTTCGCGTCGAGCCGCTCCTGGCACTCGTTCTGCGCGCCCTGGCAGGTGGAGCAGATGTTCATCATCAGCTCCGCGCCGCTCACCTGCTGCGCCAGCGCGAAGGTGCGCGCGTTCAGGGAGTCCGCCAGCTCCTGGTTGTGCTCGGCGATGACGCCCGCGCCGCAGCACGCCGCGCGGTCGAGCTCGACCAGCTCGATGTCGAGCAGCGGCGCGACCTTCGCCATCGAGCCGTGCAGCTCGGGCGTGAAGCCGCGGCTCACGCAGCCGGGCCAGTACGCGACCTTCACTGGTTCGGGCTCCTCTCTGCGGGCGTGTGGCCGGCGCTCGAGCCGTGCGCCGAAGACGCCCCCGCGCCCGCGGCGACGCCGTCCGGCGGCCCGGCGTCCTCGTCCTCCTTGCCCACGACGTAGAGGTTCAGCTCGAAGCGCTCGCGCTTCTCGTGGACGTGCTTGTAGATGCGCTTGACGTCGTCCGGCGCCTTGTGAGGGTGCAGGAGCGCCTTCTGCGGCGTCACCTTGCCGCGCTGCAGCGCCTTGAGGATCGCCGGCAGCGACCGCGCCAGCTCGGGGACGGCGCGCGGGTGGAACTTGCCGCCGTAGGAGTCCGGCAGCAGGTCCGCCTCGTGCAGCCAGCCGTTGCGCTCGATGTTGCGGACGAACGCGCGCTCGTGGCGATGCCCGTTGTTGCGGTCCTCGATGTGGTGGTCGGCGTTGGCCACGCGCCGCAGCCGCATGATCTGGCTCATCGGCGCCACGCCCTTGGGGCAGGCCTCGATGCAGTTGAAGCAGTGGGTGCAGTCGTAGATGCCGTGCGGGTCCTCGGCGAGGTCCTTCAGCCGCTCGAACTGCTGGCCGTCGCGCGGATCGCCGACGAAGCGGTACGCCTTGGCCAGGGCGGCCGGGCCGACGAACAGCGGGTCGACCTCCATCGACAGGCAGTCCGACACGCACGCGCCGCACTGGATGCACGCCATCGTCTGGGTCACGTCGATCATCGACTCGGGCGGGACGATGTACTCCCGCTCCGGCTCCGGGCCGTCCGGCAGGAGCCACGGCGTGACGCGCTGGATCTTCTTCCAGTGCACCGCGTCCATGTCGACGATCAGGTCCTTGAGCACCGGCATGTTGCCCATCGGCTCGACGGTGATCACGCCGTCCGTCGCGGTCTCGGCGGCCTTGTCGAGATGCGTGTGACAGGCGAGGTTGGGGCGCCCGTTGATGCGCACGCCGCAGGACCCGCAGATCGCGGCGCGGCAGGAGCAGCGGATGCCGATCGAGCCGTCCTCGCGGTCCTTGACCTGCAGGATGCCGTCCAGGACGGAGCGGTGGCCGTCGAGGTCGACCTCGTACTCCTGCCAATGCGGCGCCTCGCCGGATTCCGGTGAGAACCGGCGGATTCTCAGTCTGTAGTCAGCCATGTGATCTCAGTAGGTGCGCTCCTGCGGCTCCCACTGCGTCATGGTGACGGGGGAGTAGGACACCGTCGGCGGGCCTCCGCCGTCGACGGAGAGGGTGATGTGCTTGAGCCATTCGTCGTCGTTGCGCTTCGGGAAGTCGAGGCGGAACTGCGCGCCGCGCGACTCCCGGCGCTCCAGCGCGCCGACGACGATGCACTCCGCCACGTCGAGCATGTACCCCAGCTCGATGGCGCCGAGCACATCCTGGTTGAAGACGGTGCCGCGATCGTCGATCGCCGCGACGGAGGCCTCCTCCTTCAGGCGCCGGATCGTGGCGTGCGCCTGCCGGAGGCCGTCCTCGTCGCGGAAGACCGCGACCTTCTCGTTCATCATCGTCCCGAGCTCGTCCTTGATCTCGGAGATCCGGCGCCCGCCCGGCTCGCGCCGGAGGATGTGCGCGATCGCCGCCTCCTCGTCGCGCAGCGGCGCGTCGGAGGCGCGCGGCATGCTCATGGCCCGCGCGCGCTCCGCGGCGTGCTCGCCCGAGCGGCGGCCGAAGATCAGCGTGTCCAGGAGCGAGTTCGCCCCGAGCCGGTTGCCGCCGTGGACGGACACGCAAGCGACCTCGCCGGCGGCGTAGAGACCCGGGATCGAGGTCGCCCCCCACACGTCCGTCTTGACGCCGCCCATCACGTAGTGGCAGCCCGGGCGGATGTGGATCGGCTCCCGCGTGATGTCGACGCCGGCGAAGTCGCGCCCGATGTTGACGATCTCGCGCAGCGCCTCGAGCGTGCGCTTGCGCGGCACCTTCGTGATGTCCAGCGCCACCGTGCCGTCGGGGAACCCGCGGCCCTCGTTGATCTCCGTCTGCTCCGCGCGCGACACGACGTCGCGCGAGGCGAGCTCCATCTTGTTGGGCGCGTACTTCTCCATGAAGCGCTCGCCCTGCGCGTTGTAGAGGTGCGCCCCCTCGCCGCGGGCGCCCTCGGTGATGAGGATGCCGTTGCCCGCCAGCGTCGTCGGGTGGTACTGCACCATCTCCATGTCCATCAGCGGGGCGCCGATGCGGTAGGCCTGCGCGATGCCGTCGCCCGTGCAGATGAGCGCGTTGGTGGTCGGCTTGTAGCACTGGCCGGCGCCGCCGGAGGCGAGGATCACGGCCTTGGCGGAGAACAGCTCCATCGCGCCGTCGCGGATGTTGCGCGCGATCGCGCCGCAGCAGTCGCCGGCGTCGTCCTGCACGAGCGCGGTGACGAACCACTCCTCGTAGCGGTCCACGAACTCGTGGACCTTCATCAGCTGCTCGTAGAGCACGTGCAGCAGCGCCTGCCCCGTGATGTCGGCGACGTAGTACGTCCGGGCCGCCGAGGCGCCGCCGAACGCCCGCGTGCCGAGCTTGCCCTCCGGATTGCGGTGGAAGGTCACGCCGCGATGCTCGAGCCAGAGCACCTCGCCCGGCGCCTCCCGGCACATCACCTCGATCGCGTCCTGGTCGCCGAGGTAGTCCGATCCCTTCACCGTGTCGAAGGCGTGCGACTCCCAGGAGTCCTCGGGGTTGAGTGCGGCGTTGATGCCGCCCGCCGCGGCGTTGGAGTGCGAGCGGACGGGGTGGACCTTGCTCATGATGGCCACCGTCGCCCCGGCCTCGGCGGCCGCCAGGGCGGCCCGCTGGCCGGCCAGTCCGGCGCCGATGATGAGGACGTCGTGTGCGGGCATGGTGCGCGAGTGTATTGAAGGGAGGGGGGGACTCGGTCATCCTCCCGCGCGCCATGACTGCCGTGCGTACGTTGATCCTGGACGACCATGCCGACGTTCGGTTCCTGATCCGCGCGATCATGGAGGACGCCGACGAGGACGTGGAGGTGGTGGGGGAGGCCGACGACGTCGAGGCGGCGCTCGAGCAGCTCGACGCGACCGCGCCGGACGTCATCGTCATGGACGCCCGCATGCCGCGCGTGGACGGCTTCGAGGCGGCGCCGCTGCTGCTCGAGCGCCGGCCCGGCGTGGCGCTGATCCTGTGCACGGGCTGGGTGGACGACGACGTCCGCCGCCGGGCGGCCGAGGCCGGCTTCGCCACCGTGGTGTCCAAGGACGAGTTCGACGAGCTGCCGGCGGTCGTCGCCCGCGTCGCCGCGGGCGGCGGCGACTAGGTCGGCGCGAGGCGGCTCCGCAGCGCCCGCGAGACCTGCTCGAAGGTCACGACGCCGCGCAGCCGTCCCTCGCCGTCGACGGCCATCAGCGCCCCCAGCCGGCGCAGCGGCTCGGAGCCGAGCAGCGCCTCGAGCGGCGTGTCGGCCGGCACCTGGCCCTCCGCCCCGCCGGGCACCGCGACGTCGCGGACCGGCATCTCGCCCCCCTCGCGCAGCGCGGCGTGCTCGACCGCGGCACGGTGGGCGAGGCCGGCGAAGCGGTCGTCCTCCTCCACCACGGCGAACCACTCCCACCCCTGGTAGCGCAGGAAGAACTCGTCGTAGGCGCGCGCGACGGGTAGCCCGGCGGGGATGGTGACGGGCTCCGCGTCCATGATGTCGGCCACCGTGATGCCGGCGAGGCGCTCGGTGAACGCGGTCTGCGCCATCGCGCCGCGCGCGCCCTGCGCGAGCAGCCAGCCGAGGGCGATGAACCAGATGCCGTCGAACGCCGCGCTGCCGCCGACGACGAGCACGAGCGCGACGCCGCCGGCCATCAGGAACCAGCCGAACCCGATCCCGATGCGGGCGGCGAAGCGCGTGGCGCGGTTGCGATCGCCGGTCAGCCGCCACGCCGCGGCGCGGGCGATGCGGCCGCCGTCGAGCGGGAAGGCCGGCACGAGGTTGAAGACGAGCAGGAACAGGTTCATCGTCACGAGCAGGGAGACGACCACCTCGGCGGGGGTCGCGTCCGCCTCGCGCGACAGACGCGCGGCGTCCCAGAAGGAGTCCGCGCCGGCGAGCAGGATGGCCGCGACCGTTCCCAGCACGACGATGGCGAGCGTCACGAGCGGCCCGGCGACGGCGACGCGGAACTCCGCCCCCGGCGAGTCCGTGTCGCGGTTCATCCGCATGACGCCGCCGAACAGGAAGAGGTCGATGCCCGCCACCTCGATCCCTTCCCGCCGCGCGGCGAGGGCGTGCCCGACCTCGTGCAGCAGGATCGACCCGAAGAAGGCCAGCGCCGCGATCACCGCCACCGCGTAGACCGTCGTGTCGCCCGCGTCGAGCGTGGCCGACAGCGAGTCCCACAGGACGAAGATGACCACGAACAGGATCAGGAACCACGAGTAGTTGACGCCGACGCGGATCCCGAACAGGCGCAGCAGCGGGAGTGACCCTGACCCCATCACTTCCAAGAGTACGCGGCGTCCCTTCCGTGGCCGCTGGATAGCATCGCGCGCCACCTGAAGCCGGAGAGAAGAAAGAGGAGTCCCTGATGGCATACGAGGTCACCTTCATTCCGGGTGACGGCACCGGTCCCGAGCTGGCGGAGGCGACCCGCCGCGTGCTCGAGGCGACCGGCGTCGAGTTCACCTGGGACGAGCAGCAGGCCGGCGTCGACGTCTACGAGGCGGAGGGCAACCCGTTCCCCGACCGCACGCTGGACTCGATCAAGCGCACCGGCATCGGCATCAAGGGCCCGACCACCACGCCCGTCGGCTCGGGCTTCCGGTCGGTCAACGTGCTGCTGCGCAAGGAGCTCGACCTGTACGCGTGCATCCGCCCGTGCAAGGCCTACGAGGGCGTCCGCACCCGCTTTCCCGAGACGGACATCGTGATCGTGCGCGAGAACACGGAGGACCTCTACGCGGGAATCGAGTTCGAGCACGACACCGCGGAGGCCGACAAGCTCAGCCGGTTCCTCGCCGACGAGCTGAACTCGCCCGTGCGCGACCACGCCGGCATCTCGATCAAGCCGATCACCGAGTTCGGCTCGGACCGGATCGTCGAGGCCGCGTTCGACTACGCGGAGAAGAACGGGCGCCGCAAGGTGACCGCGGCGCACAAGGCCAACATCATGAAGTTCTCCGACGGCCTGTTCCTCGAGACCGCCCGCAAGGTCGCCCAGCGCCACCCGGACATCGAGTTCGAGGACCGCATCATCGACAACCTGTGCAACCAGCTCGTCTCCCGACCGGAGGAGTACGACGTCATCGTCCTGCCGAACCTCTACGGCGACATCGTCTCCGACCTCGGGGCGGGCATGATCGGCGGCCTCGGGCTCGCGCCCGGCGGCAACCTCGGCGCGGAGGCCGCCGTCTTCGAGGCCACCCACGGGTCCGCGCCGAAGTACAAGGGCCAGAACAAGGTGAACCCGACGGCGCTGATGCTCTCGGGCGTGCTGATGCTCCGCCACCTGGACGAGCGCGACGCCGCCGACCGGCTGGAAGGCGCGATCGCCGCCGTCATCAAGAAGGGCGAGAAGGTCACCTACGACCTCAAGCCGACCCGCGACGACCCGACGGCGGTCGGCACCTCGGAGTTCGCCGACGCCGTGATCGAGGAGATGAACGCGTAGATGGCTCCCGTCACCGTCACCGTCACCGGCGCCGCCGGGCAGATCGGCTACGCGCTGCTGTTCCGCATCGCGTCCGGCCAGATGCTCGGCCCGGACACGCCGGTCCACCTGAAGCTGCTCGAGATCCCCGACGCCGTGAAGGCGGCCGAGGGCACGGCGCTCGAGCTCGTCGACTGCGCGTTCCCGCTGCTCGCCGGCCTCGACATCCACGACGACGCGCGGCAGGCGTTCGACGGCGCCAACGTCGCGCTGCTGGTCGGCGCACGGCCGCGGACGAAGGGGATGGAGCGCGCGGACCTGCTCGAGGCCAACGGCGGCATCTTCAAGCCGCAGGGCGAGGCCATCGCGGCGGGCGCGGCCGACGACGTCAAGGTGCTGGTCGTCGGCAACCCGGCCAACACCAACGCGCTGATCGCGCAGCGCAACGCCGACGGGGTGCCGGCCGAGCGCTTCACCGCCATGACGCGGCTCGACCACAACCGCGCCGTCGCGCAGCTCGCGCTGAAGACCGGCGCCGAGGTGTCGGAGGTCACCAACATGGCGGTCTGGGGCAATCACTCACCGACGATGTATCCCGACCTGTTCAACGCGCGCGTGCGCGGCGAGCGGGCGTGGGACGTCGTCGGCGACGAGGCCTGGGTGGCCGACGAGTACATCCCGCGCGTCGGCAAGCGCGGCGCGGAGGTCATCGAAGCGCGCGGCGCGTCGTCGGCCGCGTCGGCGGCCAACGCGGCGATCGACCACGTGCGCGACTGGGTGGCGGGCACGCGCGACGGCGACTGGGTGTCGATGGCCGTGCCTTCCGACGGGTCCTACGGCGTCGCGGAGGGTGTCATCTCCTCCTTCCCCGTGCGCACGGCCGGCGGGGAGTGGGAGATCGTCCAGGGCCTCGAGGTGCCCGAGTTCTCACAGGCGCGCATCGACAGGACGGTCGCCGAGCTCCAGGAGGAGCGCGACGCCGTCCAGAGGCTCGGATTGGTGTGAGCCGGGCGCGGGAGGCGTCAGCGCTCCCCGCGCACGTGCCACCCGCGCCCTGACTTCACGATCTGTCCCTCCTCGGCGAGCGTGGGCATCACGCGGTACAGGTAGTTCTGCTTGATGCCCATCGCCTCGGCGAGCTCGGGGATGGTGATGCCGGGGCGCGCCCGCACGAGCTCGAGCGCCTGCACGGAGCGCGTGCCCGACCTGCGCGGCCGCCCGCGCCGGCCC